>JAEWME010000008.1 GCA_023393265.1 Bacteroidota bacterium
TTGTACTTTTGATTTTATTGAGGGTGACAAAGATAGTTGATTTTTGCTGAGCTGCTTTTTTAAAATTCGGTAAAAAGCTCTTTATTAACCTGCATCATTTTCCTCCTCCCTGCGTCAACATTCCAGAAAACAGTAAATTTGGAATTATGAACGAGCTTTTGGAAACCATCTGGCGCGAAAACCACGATCAGTTGCTGGCATTCATCAACAAACGGATCAAAAACAAGGAGGAATCGGAAGACATCCTTCAGGAGGTTTTTATTAAAATCCTGTCGAAAATCGGCACGCTGAAAGACAGCTCGAAACTCCAGGCTTGGGTTTACCAAATGACCCGGAATGCCATCATCGACAATATCCGGAAAAAGAAGTTCCTCGAGATGGAAGCCGAACTAAAAGACATTGAAGACGAAATCAACGAAAATGCCATGAATGAAGCCACCGGTTGGATCGGCAAATATGTAGATGCCCTGCCAGAGAATTACCGAGAAGCTGTGGTTCTGTACGAAATGAAAGGCCTGTCGCAAAAGGAAATTGCCGACCAGTTGGGCATTTCGTATGTCAATGCCCGAAGCCGCATACAACGTGGCCGCCAGCTCCTAAAAAAGAACCTCACCGACTGCTGTACCTTCAATGTCGATGTGTATGGAAACATCATCAATTACCACAGCAACCCCAAAGATTGCTCCAACTGCTAGGTAAATTATACTGCATCAAAACTTTTAAACCTGCGTCAACAGGTTGTCTTTAAAAAAAATCAGTCATGGAAAGAAAAGAAATTATTAGAAACGCCGTGCGCGAACATTACGGCACGATCGCAGAAAACAATCAGTCAGGTTCAAATTGCGGATGCAAGCCCGCCACCGGAAACAGTTGCTGCGGCGGAAAAGCCGTCACCTTTGAAGAAATTTCGCTCAGTTTGGGTTACAACAAAGCCGATTTCGAACAAATGCCGGAAGGTGCCAACATGGGTTTAGGCTGCGGAAATCCACGTGCAATCGCCTCGCTGAAAAAAGGCGAAACCGTACTTGATTTGGGCAGTGGCGGCGGATTCGACGCTTTTTTGGCAGCCCGCGAAGTTGGAGCAACCGGCAAAGTGATTGGCGTGGATATGACGCCGTCGATGATTTCGCTGTCGCGCGAAAATGCTGAAAAAGGTAGATTCACACGGGTTGAATTCCGGCTCGGTGAAATTGAGCATTTGCCAGTTGCTGACCAAACCATCGACGTCATCATTTCCAATTGCGTGATCAACCTTTCGCCGGAAAAACAGCAGGTTTTCAACGAAGCATTCCGGGTACTGAAGTCAGGCGGTCGGCTAGCCATTTCCGATACCGTGGCAGTCAGGGAAATTCCTGAACATTTGCTTGCCGATATGGAGCTTTATTCTGCCTGCGTTTCGGGCGCATTAACGGTTGCCGACATGACCCAAATACTCGAAAATGCAGGGTTCTCCGACATCCGGATTGAGCCCAAAGACGAAAGCCGCTCGTTTATCAAAGACTGGAGTTCGGGTGGGACGCTGGCCGATTACGTGCTTTCGGCAACCATCGAAGCAGTGAAGAAATAGTAGTCAGTTGCAGTATTCAGTAAACAGTAAAAAACATGGAAATAATAAAACTCAGTCCTGATAAATTTGATTCAGTTTTTGAACTTCTGGCCGAAGCCAAACTGGATTTTTCCGATCTGAAACAGCCCAACATCCGGCTGTTTCGGTTCGAAGACAGTGGACAAACAATCGGCGTTGGCGGCCTCGAAGTTTTCGACGATCAGGCGCTTTTGCGCTCGGTTGCCATGAAGAAAGACCTTCAGGGGAAAGGACTTGGGAAAGAAATGGTTGCTCAAATCGAAAAAACAGCCGGGAATTCAGGAATTAAATCGCTTTACCTGCTGACCAATACCGCGCCCGACTTCTTCAGGTCAATTGGCTATCAGCAAATCGACCGCAACGATTTTGCCGAACCACTCAAACAAACGGCCCAGATTGCCGGGCTTTGCCCTGTGAGCGCGGTTTGCATGAAGAAGGAACTGTAACACTGTTCCCCACCAACGGTATATTACTTCTCCAGAAAATTGACCAGTGGTTTGATGAAGCGGTCGAATGCTTCGATGTGCGGAAGGTGACCCACATTATCAAGTTCAACCAGTTTCGATCCCGGGATGGCTTGCTGTGTTTTCTTCCCAAGTTCATCATACCGGCCCATTGTTGGTTGAACCTCCGGCTTTACCCGGTCTTTGCCAAGCGCGGTGCGATCGCGCGTTCCGATGATCAGTAGAGTTGGACATTTGATATTTTTAAATTCATAAACGACTGGCTGTGTAAAAATCATATCAGTAGTTAACGCTGCGTTCCAGGCAGTCAGCGGATAATCGGGATGCAATGTCCATCCGGCGAGCAAATTCAGCCAGCGATCGTATTCCGGTTTCCATTTATTGTCGTAGTAAAAACGAAGCTGGTAATTCCGGTAACTCTCCACTGTATTTTTCAATTCATTCTGGTAGTTCTGGTCCACTGTCAAATAAGTGGTGAGCGCCTTATAATCTTCCAGCCCAATCGGGTTTTCGAGCACCAGTTTCTCTGCAGTCTCAGGATACATTAATGCAAAACGCGTAGCCAACATACCGCCCATCGAATGGCCAAGTACCGTTACTTTTTTCACCATCAATTCATCCAAAAGCGTTTTCGTATTACACGACAACTGGTTGAAACTATATTGATAATGCTTTGGCTTGGTCGATTTGCCAAAACCAACCTGATCAGGAGCAATTACCCTGAAACCCTTTTCGGTGAGCGCCTTAATTGTTTGCTCCCAATAGGCAGCATTGAAATTTTTCCCGTGCAGCAAAAGTATATTCTTGCCATTATAGTTGGTTGGCTGCACATCCAGGTAAGCCATTCTGAGTTCTTGCTTTTGCGATTGAAACGTGAAAAACCGTACTTCGAAAGGATAGCCGACATTGGTTAATTCCTTGTCGAGCGCCACCGGTTTTTCCTGACCAAAACCGAATAGAGAAACCGTAACCGTTAATAAAGTGAAAAATATATTTCTCATGGTTTTCTGTTTTTACATTTTTACTGACTAACATTCAGGAAACTGAAAAGTTGACCCAAAAGAGCTTCGACCGGCTTCATTCATTTTAACCGACTATAGAACAAACACCGCTAGCACTTTCAAAAACCAAATTCAGGAAAGACAAAACTTCCGGATCGACACAATTTATTCTTGAATACTTAGAAAATATCATTAGCTTTACTGGCCGAATTTTAACACACACATGTACAATCCTCCATTATACGGAAAAGAATGGAACTGGCGGAACATCAAGAATGAAACGCGGGATTCTCAGTATGTGTCGCAGTCGTAACGGCTGGGGAAAGGGATTTTCTGTGCATACGCAGGAAGTCCCTTTTTCTGTTTTGCGGCAAACAGGAAATAAAAATTAAATCAAAAAAACACTAATCAAAATTAAAACCATGGCAAGACAAAAGAAAATCTACCTCGACGAGTCAGAATTCCCGAAGCAGTGGTATAACATTGCGCCCGACCTGCCCTCGCCGCTTAATCCGCCGCTGGGCCCCGACGGCAATCCCGTCAACCCCGAAATGCTGGCACCTGTTTTCCCGATGAACCTCATCGAGCAGGAAGTTTCTCAGCAACGCTGGATCGACATTCCGGAAGAAGTAAGGCAAATCCTGATGCAATGGCGGCCCAGCCCGCTGATCCGCGCTTACGAACTGGAAGAAGCACTCGGTACACCAGCCAAAATATTCTATAAAAATGAAGGTGTTTCTCCCGCCGGAAGTCATAAACCCAACACTGCCGTTCCGCAAGCCTGGTATAATAAACAGTTCGGTATTAAAAAACTGACTACGGAAACCGGCGCCGGGCAATGGGGATCGGCTCTTTCATACGCCTGTGCACAGATTGGCGGCATCGAATGTAAAGTTTACATGGTTCGTGTAAGTTTCGACCAGAAGCCTTTCCGCAAAATGATGATGCAAACATGGGGCGGGAAATGCGTTGCCAGTCCGAGCATGGAAACGATAGCTGGCCGCAACATTTTAGCCCAGTATCCCGACACACCGGGAAGTTTGGGAATTGCTATTTCTGAAGCTATTGAAGAAGCAGTGAGCGATCCAACCGGACAAACGCGCTATTCACTCGGATCGGTGCTCAACCACGTGATGCTGCATCAAACAGTGATTGGCCTCGAAGCAAAAAAGCAGCTTGCCAAGGTGGGTATTTCCAAACCCGACGTGGTAATTGGCTGCTGTGGCGGCGGCAGTAATTTCGCCGGAATCTCATTCCCGTTTATGTACGACAAAATCAACGGAGCAGACATTCAGGTTATTGGCGCAGAACCATTCTCGTGCCCCACGCTGACCAAAGCTCCGTTTATTTACGACCACGGCGATGTGGCGCAAATGACACCGCTTTTGCCTATGTACAGCCTTGGCCACAATTTTATCCCCGCTCCTATTCATGCCGGTGGATTACGCTATCATGGCATGGCGCCGCTTGTGAGTGCAGCACTGCACGACGGACTGATGGAAGCGCAGGCCATTCACCAAAGCGAATGCTTCGAAGCCGGGCTCCTCTTTTCGAAAACAGAAGGAATTATTCCTGCTCCTGAAACTACCCACGCCATCGCTGCCACTATTCGCGAAGCGAAGAAAGCCAAGGAAGAAGGTAAAGAAAAGGTCATTCTTTTCAACTTTAGCGGACATGGCTTGATGGACCTTGTTGGATACGACAAATACATGCCCGGACAGTTATCGGATTACGAATATCCGGAGCATGAAATAGAAGCCAATCTGTCGAAACTCGCCGGATACCCTCTACCTAAATAAGCATCCGGGAGCCCCACACTCCCGAATGAAAAAAGGCTGTCGAAGAGACAGCCTTTTTTCATTCATATACTCCTCGTTGAATGTCAGTTTACTGAAAATGTGAAAGGCGATCCGCCTCCGAATCGCCTTTATAAACATTAATTTATTGTAGCCTATTTCAGGTCGAAGCGGTCGAGGTTCATCACCTTGGCCCATGCTGCGGCAAAATCGTTCACCAATTTTTGTTTGGCATCGTCGCTTGCATAAACTTCGGCCAGCGCACGAAGCTCCGAATTGGAACCAAAAATCAAGTCAACACGAGAAGCGATCCATTTTAGTTCGCCAGTCACACGGTCGCGTCCTTCAAACACATCGTCGCCGCCAACAGCTTTCCAAACCGTGCCCATGTCGAGCAGGTTCACGAAAAAGTCATTGGTTAATGCACCGGGTTGCTTTGTAAAAACACCGTGCGGAGCATTGCCGTAGTTTGCACCCATCACACGCATCCCGCCAACCAGCACAGTCATTTCAGGAGCAGTAAGCGTCAACAGTTGAGCCTTGTCAACAAGCAACTCTTCGGCAGAAACCGAGTATTTTCCTTTCAGATAATTTCTGAAACCATCGGCAATCGGTTCCAAAACGGCAAAAGCTTCCACATCCGTCTGTTCCTGAGATGCATCCGTCCGTCCCGGTGTAAAAGGAACCTTCACGACAACGCCTGCATTTTTTGCTGCCTGTTCCACCCCGGCACATCCGGCCAGCACAATGAGGTCGGCCAAAGAAACCTTCTTTCCGTTTACGCCAAATTCATTTTTAATCTGTTCGAGGACACCCAACACCTTTGTCAGTTGTTCGGGCTGGTTCACTTCCCAGAATTTCTGCGGAAGCAGCCTGATGCGTGCGCCATTGGCACCTCCCCGCTTGTCGGACCCCCGAAAAGTGGAAGCCGAAGCCCAGGCAGTCAAAACCAGTTCAGCGACGGTCAATCCTGAAGCTAAAATCCGATTTTTGAGCGTTTCGGCATCCAGGTCGTTAATCAGTTCGTGATCGGCTGCCGGAACCGGATCCTGCCAGATTAATTCTTCTGTTGGCACTTCCGGACCAAGATATCGGGCACGCGGCCCCATATCGCGGTGCGTCAGTTTAAACCAGGCACGGGCAAAAGCATCAGCAAATTCATCGGGATGTTCGTAGAAACGGCGTGATATTTTTTCGTATACCGGATCGAAACGAAGCGAAAGGTCGGTAGTAAGCATGGTTGGCCGGTGCTTTTTCGAAGGATCATGGGCATCCGGAACGGATTCTGCAACATCTTTGGCAACCCACTGATGCGCACCAGCCGGACTTTTGCTCAACTCCCATTCGCAACCAAACAGGTTGTCGAAAAAATAATTGCTCCATTGGGCCGGTGTTTGCGACCAGGTAACTTCCAGGCCGCTGGTGATGGTGTCGCCACCCTTACCTGTTCCAAAACTACTTGTCCAGCCAAGGCCCTGGGCTTCGAGCGGAGCCGACTCAGGGTCGGGTCCCACGTGATCGGCTGGGCCTGCTCCGTGCGTCTTCCCAAAAGTATGACCTCCGGCAATCAGCGCAACAGTTTCCTCGTCATTCATTGCCATACGGGCAAATGTTTCGCGAATATCTTTGGCAGCAGCAATCGGGTCCGGATTACCTTCCGGCCCTTCAGGATTGACATAGATAAGACCCATTTGCACAGCGGCCAGCGGATCTTCCAGGTCGCGTTTTCCTGAGTAGCGCTTTTCTCCGCCCAGCCAGGTCCGTTCTTTTCCCCAATACACATCCTGATCGGGTTCCCAAACATCGGCACGGCCACCGCCATAACCGAAAGTTTTAAATCCCATCGTTTCGAGCGCCACATTTCCGGTGAGAATCATGAGGTCGGCCCACGAAATTTTGCGTCCATATTTCTGTTTGATTGGCCAGAGCAAACGCCTGGCTTTGTCGAGGCTTACATTATCAGGCCAACTATTGAGTGGGGCAAAACGCTGCTGTCCGCGGCCGCCGCCTCCACGTCCGTCGCCTGTTCGGTAGGTTCCTGCGCTGTGCCAGGCCATGCGGATAAACAGTGGCCCGTAGTGTCCAAAATCGGCCGGCCACCATTCCTGTGATTTGGTCATTAATTCTGCCAAATCTTTTTTCAAAGCGGCAAAATCGAGGCTTTTAAATTCTTCAGCATAGTTAAATTCTCCGCCCATCGGATCCGATAAGGATGAGTGCTGGCGAAGAAGGTTCAGATTTAATTGATTGGGCCACCAATCGCGGTTCGTTGTACCTCCGGAACCATGTTTGCCATGCACCGGGCATTTGCTTTCATCATTTTGGTTGTGAGACGATGAACTCGAATGAGTGAAATCTTCCATTTTTAAGTGTTTTGAATGTTTGTGCTCAAATTTAGATCAGCCGGTATCTGCAAAATGCTATAGCAGTATAATAAAAAACTTATAACTAAATCAATATCATCAAAAATTAACTAATAACTACTAACGTTATTACACCAGAATGTCTATATACGGCTTTGAGAAATGAGGGTGACCGAAGAAGACGAAAAAATGCTGAGTAACATTTATTTAAAACGGTTGGAAGTAAAATAAAAAGCGATTTAAAAATATGGGCAAGAAGGTTACGAGTAAAAAAACGAAAGGCTGCCTTTGCTGACAGCCTTTCGTTCGCTTAATCTTCCAAATCTTTTTTCTTTCCGGTCACTGAACTGATTCCGAGTGCCGAGTACAGCAAACAGACACCGAAAAGCCCGGTTGCCATGATGACAATTCCAACGACTCCCCAGTAACTTTTGAAAATAATTCCTGCCACCGCAATGGCCAGACCGATCAATATTCTTAAAAGCCGGTCGATTGCGCCTACGTTACATTTCATGGTTTTTGGATTTTATGGTTATAAAATGGTTCTCCTGATAATCACGCTAAAAACGCTCTTCGAGTATTTCGGCAGAGGAAGCAACCAGCTTCGTGCATACGGTATCGAAAAGGTTTTTCTCGCTGGCAAGGGCTGCACCCTCAGGCGTTGAAAGATCGACACCCAACAGCTTCTTGCAGACAAGCGATCCGTTTTGGGCAATAAACAACTCGTTGAATTTCCGGACTGCTGCTTTGGTCTCGGCTTTTATCTCCTGAAGCGATTTCTGCGTCAATTGGGCTTTCATTCCCAGAACCATGTAAGCGCCAGTCACCGCGCCGCAAGTTTCGCCCATAGCCATTCCTCCACCAAAACCCAGCGCAATGCGCAAAGCAGTGGTT
>JAEWME010000027.1 GCA_023393265.1 Bacteroidota bacterium
CCATCTTTCCAAGAAGTACCTAATCTGGTTTCAAACACATTAATTATCAGTCGGTTTGTTACTTTATCAAGCGTTGCTTTTTGTCCTGGTTCAATTCTGGCAATTTCCCTATTCTTTTTATCAAGCAAGGCGATTGAGCCCTCTTCCAAAATTGAGCTTACTGACTCTTCATTACAGTAGTTGGAAACATCAAAAGAAGTACCCAAAGCTTGAATATTTATCCGGCCTGTTTCAACTATGAACGGGTGATTCTTATCATGCGCCACCTTAAAGTAGCCCTCTCCCTCAAGTTTAACTTTTCGCTGAGCCAAACCTGCCATCGACACCGGATAAACAAGTCGGCTACCTGAGTTTAGCCAAACTTCCGAGCTATCTGGTAAACTAAAATGAACCCGTGAACCTGGTGATGCAACAACTTCCTGCATTACAATTCGATGGTTACCATCAAAATGCTTCTGATCAAGTTTTAAATATAAAGCAATGGAAATAAGCAACAAAGGGACGAACAATACCGCAGCAACCCTGGTAAAATATTGATATAAAATTTTAATATTTTGATTATTTGTTTTGTGTGGTGTTTTTGCATTCTGTGATATATAGTTTAAGGTCCGCTCTTTTAACATCTGAAGCTTTGATTCATCAACAACCACATTCTTGTTATCTGTATTTTCCCAATGGCTCTCCATAAGAGTATTCAGCGCTGGATCATCATAGGTTTTTTCAATAATTAGTTGGAGTTCGTTCTTCTCTTCGGATGATATTTCTCCGGAAAGAAGTTTCCTTAAAAATCTTTCATGATATTTTTTTTGATTTGATCCCATTTAATTTAATTATTTGTACAGGTATACACGTCAACCGACTCTTCCCCCTATTCGCCTGTGAGATTTTTTATAAAAAAAGTTCATAAAAAAACAATCCAATAAAACCAAAGTGAGACAAATGCTTCCTAATTTGAGATAAAGCTGCAGTCATTTGATTTTCAACCGTCTTTACAGAAATATTCATTTTTGCCGCGATTTGGGCATTTGAAAGAGACTGTTCTCTGCTGAGCAGAAAGATTTCTTTTCGTCTTGGGCTCAACTTTTCTACTGACTGCAGATAAATCGACTCAAGTTCTTTAAAATCGAACTCTTCATCGACCAAAACATCTTTTTCAGGGTATAAGCGAACGTAATCCCTATACGAGTTCTCTGATTTGGATTTTCTAATGGTATTCAGTATTCCGTTTTTCGCTATCGTAAACAAATACGATTCAAAAGACTTTTCGGGAGATAGTTTGTCGCGATTATTCCATATCTTAATAAATACTTCCTGAACAATTTCCTCAGCCTCAATATCAGAGCTCAAATATCCCATTGAAAACGCAAGCAGTCTTTTTGCATAAACATCAAACAAATGATTGAATGCAAAAAGCTCCCCGTTTTTTAAACCGATTATCAAACGTGCTTCAGCTATATGATCGCCTTTTTTCAATTTGTAATTAGCGTAAAAACGACACTTACAAATTAAAGCCATTTTATATTTCGTCAGCGATCATTATCCGGAGAATCGAGAAATTAAGATATTGTAAAAACTACAATTATCAGAATAACTGCAATTTAAGTATTTAAAAAAGTAAAAAAATTGTTTAAAAACATCATTTTAGTACAAATCACAAACCTAATTCGGCACAAGATTTAAATGAATATGAGCTCATTTATGGTGTGTAACGTTTTACAAATGAAATATTAGTTGATCTTTTTTGTGCATAAAATTTACCAACGTTTATTACTGAACTATTTTTGCAACATTTATTTTAATTAAAATATTATCACCAAAATATTGCATTTATTGAAATTTTATTCCATAATGGTTTCTAGGGAAAACCTTGAATAAGGAAAAGTTTGATTTTACTCAATTGATATCTTTTATCAAAAGATACCAGTTCACCAAGTTGTCTGTTGAACCTCATTGAACAAAAAAATAATTGTCAAACATATATATTTTGTAATTTATCAGATTACTTCGTCGGGACACTTTCACTAAGCAATAGTTTTCCTGATATATGATTGAATTTAAACACCATCGGTTTACGTCGAACTATGTACAAATGGATTGCATTTCCATTCTCCCGGCCTATGTGCCGTTTATGAAGATAAACCAGCGATTGAAAAGCAAAAGGCTAATAGATTAACCAACGGAGACGAATTAATCGACCCGACCAAACGATTGGCAAATCTGTCATTATCCTATACGCACAAGGCAAGCTTAGCCAATCTCTATTGCGGACAATTCAAAAACTGGACAACTACATTCCGTTCTTCGTTCTATCAATCAATATTAAACATAGAAAAATAAGGAATAGTTGTACGAACAGTTGTACGCGAGGAAAAGAAAATCCCCTTGAAAGCGTTGGCTAACAAGGGGTTAAAATATTTAAAAAGTGACTCATCCAGCATTCGAGCCAATCCTTCTTCAATACTGATAATCAGTATTGAAGAAGGATTTATTTTAACAAGTCTCGTTATAATTTTGCCAGATATTCAATTCATTATGAGAAAAATAACACTCAAAGATATTTTACACTCAAAGATATTTTACACTCAAAATCACACATTTTTTATAACGGCTTTATTTTAATGTTCTTGAAATGAACCTGATCGCCATGGTCCTGAAGAAGGATGTAGCCAGATTCAGATTCGCCAAATGCCGGCCAGCTTTTATATTTGCTACATGCCACCAAAGCCCGCCACATCTGATTATTTCGTTCGTATTCTACTACTTTTACACCATTCAACCAATGTTCTACATGAGTTCCATTTACCTTGATTAATGCCTGGTTCCATTGGCCAATTCCCTTAAAAGGCTTATCTGTTTTGGCTGGAATTAAATCATACAACGAGGCCAACGTACGATTGCCATTTACACCTGCTTTTGCGTCAGGGTGAACAGCATCGTCAAGAAACTGAAATTCGCAACCGATAGCAGAACCCGAACCTTTGTTTAAATCGGGATCTACAAAATATTTAATTCCGCTGTTGGCACCCGTGGTGAGCATAAAATCAACTTTCAGCTCGAAGTTGGAGTATTTAGCAGTAGTTATAATATCGCCGCCATTGGCTGATTCCGCACCATTTGCAGACAATACAGTTAAAACACCATTCTCAATCTTCCAGCCTTTTGTTGGAAAATTTTCGCCAGTAGCGCTTCTCCAACCGTTTGTTGTTTTTCCATCCCAGAGTAATTTCCAACCGGAGGACACTTCGCTGGGCGAAAGTTTGTTATCTTCACTTTTTTGGCTATTTCCCTGAGAAAACGCAGTTAGTGAAATAAAAGAAATGAATAACAATAAAAATGTTGTTGTTTTCATAAGTGAATAATTTGTTTTTTTGAGGAACTGACCTACCCGCCTTATTCCGGCTATTGGGAAACTATTGCAAACAGGTTTGTTCCAAATTATGATTTTGGTTATTTAATTAAAGCTTATAAAATTGTTTCCACCCTTTATGAGTAGGTTCACCAGTCAATAACTCACCGATTAATTTTTTATTGATATTTTTTTACGTTCAAATAAAAAACTGTAATCCATCCACTTACATACATAACCCGGATTGTAAATCTGGCTCAACGAACCGGCAATATCGAACGACGAACAGGCTTGCTCTTCTCCGTTAACAGCCTTGTGGAAATTTTCATCCTGGTATGAAGGACTTTGTAGAATTTCTGGCAGTTTCGATTCCATGGTTCTCACTTTTTCTTCTGGAATAGCGGCGAAACCACTTGCTCCTGAAGCAAATATAGCGCGCCTTGCCAGGTCACAATCTCATTCGGACGCTTAAACGCGCCAATGCCAACAGATTCAAGCCAACCACTTTTTAGGTATCGATGTTGCAGGTCACGAGAAAAATCTTTTGCTTCAAGCCATGAAGCAAGCAGAATTGTTCCGGGAACATGTAAATTCAGAAGACTCTTTATTTTTATTTCATTATTCGTACTCACAGTACAAATGTCGAAATATTTTTAAAGAAAAGTGTAAAATGCAGTTATTTTTCAAGCACAAATTGGCGTATTAAACAAGTAATCGCCAAACGGATACCAAAATCGAGATGCAAAAATTGCAGTTACTTCGACTTCTGGTGGAGTGGAGAAGACGATTAGAAATGAACATTCTTAGGTTACAATTTGTAAGTTACAAAATGTAAGTTAATTTTGAATAAAAAAAATTTATGGCAACAAAACAATTTGAAAATCCATTTCCGGTAACAACGTATCTTGGCCCCGATTTTTTTTGTGACAGAACCGAGGAAACATCACAATTAATCAGCAATATCCGAAACGGAAATTCAAACACCCTCATCGCACTCAGGCGTATAGGGAAAACAGGACTTATCCAGCATCTGTTTGCTCAATTTCCACCTGAATGGAAAGGAATTTACGTTGATATTCTTGAGACAGAAAACCTAAACCAATTTCTGAATTTACTTACGACAGCTATTATAACTGCCATACCCGAAAAAAGTAATTTAGGTAAACGTCTTTGGAACTTTTTAAAGTCGCTGAGACCTGTGATTAGTTACGATGCGCTTACCGGATCACCACAAGCTTCTTTCGACATTAAAGCCCGCGAGGTTGAAAATAACATCCAATCTATATTTCAGTTTTTAGAAAATCAGGAATTTAAAATTGTGGTGGCTATTGACGAATTTCAGCAAATCGCGCACTATCCGGAGAAAAACACCGACGCCTGGCTCAGAACAAGGATTCAGCAATTGAAAAATGTCGTTTTCATTTTCTCAGGAAGTCAGCAACATTTAATGACCGAGCTTTTCACATCTCCACAACGACCATTTTTTCGCAGTACATTGATTATGAAACTTGAAAAATTAAACCACGAAGTTTATCGCGATTTTGTTGTTTCAATTTTTGCCAGATACATGAAAACCATTGATCCGGAAATTGCCCACGAAATGCTCGACTGGACCAATACACACACCTACTATGTACAACAACTTTGCAACAGAGTGTTTGCTTCTACCGTCAAATATGTTACTGCAGATTTATGGAAACACCAGGCGCTTCTGATCTTAAAAGAACAGGAACCTGTATTTTTCACGTTCCGAAATATGCTCACCAAACCACAGTGGAGACTGCTGAAGGCTATTGCTCACGATAAAGTGGTTTACCAGCCAACAGCAAAAGGTTTTCTTGCCACCCATCATTTGGGTACTTCTGCAACTGTCCTGCGGTCACTTAAAACATTATCTGATTATGAACTGGTGA
Source organism: Bacteroidota bacterium (assembly GCA_023393265.1). GTDB lineage: Bacteria > Bacteroidota > Bacteroidia > Bacteroidales > Prolixibacteraceae > Aquipluma. Next base: position 5,260 of record JAEWME010000027.1, read on the forward strand.
TCAAAGAATTCGATTCAACCGGGAATTCGTATTACAGTGTTTACGACGTGTTTCTGCAGCGTTGGGCCGAATTGTCAATATAGCTGTTCGATTATAACCTACTGAAATATTTATAGATCAAGAAAACCTATTACCTGTTCAATCCCGGGCGTTTGCAGCGCAAAGACAATACGCTGAAGTTTACGCCTTTCGACGAAGATGGCAACGAGGAAAAACCGCGCTATCTGCCCGTTGAGAATGTGGGCGAATTGTATTGTTTTGGTGCGCTCGACGCGAACTCGGCTTTGTACAACTTTCTCGGTCAGGAGCAAATTCCGATTCATTTCTTCGACTACTATAAGAATTATACAGGCTCATTCATGCCACGCGAAGCGCTGATTTCAGAAAAAATGCTGATTGCCCAGGTTAAATTTCAGTAGAACAAAAAGAAGCGGATCGACCTCGCCCAACGCCTATTGGGCCGAGTCAGTTACAACATGGTGAAAAAACCTGAAATACTACAACAGTTGGGGCAAAGACCTGGAACCAATCATGGAGATTATAGAAAATCTGGCAGTAAGAATTCCTGAAACGTCGGCGATTGATGAACTGATGGGCATCGAAGGAAACATCCGCAAGAACTATCACGAAGCTTTTGAGTTGATCATCAATGATTTCAGCATGGGCGGACGCAGCTACCAGCCTCCAAAAAAAAGGTAAATGCGCTGATATCGTTCGGTAACATGATGTGTTACAGCCAGTGTTTGCGGGCAATACACCAAACCCAGCTCAACCCGACGATCAGCTTTTTACATGAGCCGGGAGAACGAAACTGCTTATTGGGGCTGAATATCGAAGCAGTTCCTTGCTATAAAATTTCTTACTATTTGTTTATCTGCCATTTGAATAACATGAATTGAAAAGCGTGTTATTAAACACATCGAATTAGTTGCCACAATTAAACGATTAAGCATATTTTTGATTAAACGATTAAGCTAAGTAAACTTTTATGGCAAAAAATGTATCACTAAAAGATATTGCGGCCAAAGTAGGCGTATCTACAGCATTAGTTTCCTATGTTCTTAACGGTTTAGAAAAAGAAAAACGAATCGGCAAGGAAGTGGTTGCAAAAGTTCATGCTGCCGCTAAAGAACTAAATTATAAACCGAATCAAATCGCCCGTAGCCTCCGCAAGGGATCGACAAGTACCATCGGATTAATTGTGGCTGACATTGCTAACCCTTTCTTCGGGCAGTTAGCCCGGATTATAGAAGACGAATCCATTAAAAGCGGCTATAACGTTATTTTTGGAAGTTCTGATGAAAATTGCAGAAAATCACAATCGTTAGTTGAAACATTTCTTAATCGCCAGGTTGATGGCTTTATTATTGTTCCAGCCGAGGGATGTAAAAAACAAGTTGAATCTCTCATTCAGAAAGAAGTCCCGCTCGTCCTAATTGACCGTTATTTACCCGATGTAGAATCAAACTTTGTAGTGCTTGATAATTTTTCCGCTGTTTACTCTTCAGTTGAGCACCTTCTAAAAAAAGGGTTTAGAATGATTGAGATGGTGGCTTATAAAAATTCACTCACACACATGGAAGACCGAATGAGCGGATACCTTCAGGCCATGAAAGATTATGGTCGGGAAACAGAAATCAGCATAACAGAATTGCCCTTCCATTTCGACAAAAGTGAGATGAATGAAGTCATTTCCAATATTTATGAAGTAAAAAAATGCGAAGCTGTTGTTTTTGCGACTAATACTTTATCATTGGCTGGTCTATATGCCGTGAAGTTTTTAAAGATTCAGGTTCCGGAAGAACTGGCCATCATTGGTTTTGACGGAAACGAAGCTTTCGATTTCTTCGATCCACCTTTAACTTTTATTCAGCAACCATTGATGCAGTTGGGGCACGAATCAGTCCGCATACTGGTAGAACAAATGAAAGGTAATAAAGAATTACAAAAACTAAGGCTAGGAGCTCAATTAATTCTGAGAGGATCTTGCTAAGAATATATTCAAAAACCTATAAAACTAAAAATAAAAAACGATGAGAAAATTACTACTATCAATTATTGCAATAATCGTTGCAGAAATGGCTTATTCTCAAACTCAGTTTGATGGCCTTAACATGAATATGGGAAATATTTACCGTTTGTCTAATGCTGAAACACGTTCTATTAGCCCGGAAAACTTCACCGGAGAAAAAGGGAAGGGAGGAATGGCTTCCCTGGAAGAAAAAGAAACACGAAACAAAGCAAATGCAGCGGATGCCGCACGAGATTTAGGCCAAGGCTGGAAAGTAAACCCTTTCATTATTATTAAACCCGGCGAGACTTTTACGCTTGCTGAGATTAATGGCTCTGGATCCATTCAGCACATTTGGATGACCCCAACCGGAAACTGGAAATTCTCTATAATCAGAATGTACTGGGACGGAGAAACTGAGCCTTCGGTTGAATGTCCGGTGGGCGATTTTTTTGCGATGGGATGGAACGTTTATGCCCCGCTAAATTCGTTGGCAATTTGCGTTAATCCGGGAAGTGCTTTTAACTGCTACTGGCCAATGCCTTTCAGGAAAAAATGTAAGATAACAATGGAAAACATTAACGATCAGGATGAGATGCGTTTGTATTATCAGGTAGATTATACCTTGACTGATGTTCCAAGTGACGCTGCTTATTTCCATGCACAATACAGGCGTACCAATCCAAATATGACTTCGGTTTACACTTTGGTTGACGGGATCAAAGGTCAGGGACAGTACGTGGGAACTTACCTTGCCTGGGGCGTAAACAACAACGGCTGGTGGGGAGAAGGCGAAATTAAATTCTACATGGATGGCGACACTAAATTCCCGACCATTTGCGGAACCGGCACTGAAGATTACTTCTGCGGTTCGTACAATTTCGACCGTGACGGACAATACAAAGAATTTTGCACGCCTTATGCCGGTCTTCACCAGGTTATCCGTCCCGATGGAGCATACCGGTCGCAACAACGCTTTGGCCTTTACCGTTGGCACATTACCGATCCGATACGTTTTAAAAAGGATTTGAAAGTAACCATTCAGGATTTGGGTTGGAGGCACGGAGGACGTTATCTTCCCCAAAAATCAGATATTTCATCAGTAAGCTTTTGGTATCAATCCGAACCACATGCAAAATTCCCCCAACTCCCATCATGGCAGGAAATAGAAGTAAACTAATAAATCTCAATCTATGCGGCGAACAATAATTTCAATGGTACTTGGAGTAGGAATGGTAGGCTTGGTTGCCTGTTCATCTACTTCCAACAAGCAAAAAAAGCAGGAATTACAAAATTCAAATCAAATGAAAGACTATAAGAAAGGCTCTTATGGCTATGATGCCGATTTTCTAAAATCAAATGGTATCGACTATGTTGAGTTAAGTGATGAGAAGAACATGGCTAAAATAATGGTCGTGCCAGGGCTTCAGGGAAGGGTAATGACTTCAACGGCACAGGGCAACGAAGGGCTTAGTTTTGGCTGGATAAATTACGACCTCATTCAATCGGGTGAAAAGAGTAAGCAGTTTAACCCGTTTGGCGGTGAAGAACGCTTTTGGCTGGGACCCGAAGGCGGGCCTTTCTCTGTATATTTTGAGCAAGGCAAAGAACAGGTTTTTGACAACTGGGTTGTGCCAGCGGTTTTGGATACCGAAAGCTATGAAGTAAAAGAAAAAAGTTCATCATCAGTTACTTTTGAGAAGAATACATCACTGGTGAATGCCTCTGGTACCGAGTTTAGAATTGGGATTAACCGGAAAATATCCTTATTAAGCCAGGAGGAATTGTATTCAATATTGAAAGTAGAACTGCCTTCGGATATTTTTAATGTAACCGCTTACAAATCTGAAAATTCAATTACAAACATCGGGGAAAATCCATGGGTAAAGAAAAATGGATTACTTTCAATTTGGTTATTGTCCATGTTTAACCCTTCACCTGAGACAACGGTATTTATCCCGTATAATATGGATACGAAAGGGCCGGTTGTTAACGATGAATATTTCGGGAAAGTGCCATCCGACCGCCTGATTGCAGACCATGGAACCGTGTATTTCAAAATTGACGGAAAGTATCGCAGTAAAATTGGCATTCCTCCGGGAAGGGCAAAAAATTTATGCGGAAGTTTCGATGCAGTTTCCAATGTGCTGACCTTACTCTGGGTTTCGCTACCCGATAAACCTGCCGAATATGTGAATTCAACATGGGGAGAACAAAAAGATCCTTATGCCGGTGATGTTATAAATTCATACAACGACGGGCCGGTGAATGGCAAAGTAATGGGGCCTTTCTACGAAATGGAAACCTCCTCGCCTGCCGCGGCCTTAAAATCCGGAGAATCGTTATCGCACGTACAATGTGTAGTACATATTCAGGGAGATAAAATGCAACTAGTCAAGGTTGTTTATCAGCTATTTAATCTTCGACTGGATGAAATAGAATCTAAATTTAACAGGGAATAATATGGAAAAGAAAGCGATTATTCCAAGCGGGATTGTATTGCCCTTTATTTTACTGACATCGTTGTTCTTTGCCTGGGCATTGCCAAATAATTTAACTGATACAATGCTTGCAGCATTCAAAAGGATAATGAGCCTAACAGACTCAAAAACGGCCTGGATACAGGTTGCGTGCTATTTGTTTGGCTATGGCTGTTTTGCCATTCCTGCAGCCTTGTTTATTAAGCGGTATACATACAAATCAGGAGTTTTACTGGGGCTGGGAATGTATGCTGGAGGAACATTTTTGTTTTACCCTGCAATGTTAGTTGCCGGGGTAAATATCAATATCAGTTTCATGATGTTTTTATTGGCAATAATAATTCTGTTTGCCGGGTTGTCAATTCTCGAAACATCAACCAATTCGTATGTGTGCGCAATCGGCCCCGAAGAAACAGCCACGCAGCGCTTAAATTTTGCACAGTCTTTTAATCCCTTTGGCGCCATTACCGGAGTGGTAATCAGTCAGGTATTTATTCTGTCTCAATTAAATACCTTGAGCGCCGAAGAAAGAGCTCTTTTACCAACCGAAGAGCTTATAAAAATTCAGGGTACCGAATTGCAGGCTGTAACAATGGCTTATATGACAGTGGGGGCAGTAATTGTTGCCCTGCTCCTTTCAATATATTTTACAAGGATGCCAAACCTGAAAGAAGATGATAAACGTATTGATTTCCTGGGGACATTCAGACGACTAATGAAAAACAAAAATTATGTATGGGCAGTCGTTGCTCAGTTCTTTTACGTTGGGGCACAAATTGCAGTCTGGTCGTTTATTATCAGGTATGTGATGCAGCAACTGCATTTAGATGCAATAGTTGCAGAGCTGGGAAAGAATGCCCCGGCAGAAGCAATTATCGAACGATTGCGTAATGTAGAACCGGTTGCAGCTATATTCTACAATTTTATTGATGCTATTGGGCTGGATGCACTCTTGCCTCGAACCACCGAACAGGCCGGAGCAACCTATTATATTATTTCATTAATCCTGTTTGTACTTGCCCGGTTTATTTGCACTAGTATCATGAAATTTGTGAAACCACGAACCCTGCTGGTTATTCTTTCGGCGTTGGCAGTTGTTTGTTCTGTTGCAACGGTTTATGGTAAAGGAGCTACTGGAGTATATGCTTTAGTTGGGATTTCTGGTTGTATGTCGCTAATGTTCCCGACTATCTACGGTTTGGGAATCGCCGGACTGGGCAACGATACAAAAATTGGGGGCGCCGGCATGGTAATGGCCATTGCCGGAGCAGCTGTATTAACCCAAATTCAGGGCATCATCTCAGATCAATCCGGAAGCATTGAATTTGCATACTGGGTTCCGGCCATTGCCTTTATCGTTGTGGGCTATTACGGAGCCTTTATTGCGAGAGAAGCTAAAGCAGCCTGATTACAGCAGAGGCTAAACACCTCTTTTTGAGATTTTATACTAATCTTTTGACAACTAATAAAACTTAAATCAAGTGAACAACCGACGATGGTTTATAAAAAAGCTGGGCGCTGGCGCCGGAATTGCAGCCATGCCCGCCGGACTTTTTGCCGGAGTAAAATATGATTCGGAGCAACCAAAGAATGTGCGAAAAAATTCCTATTTAATGGTCGACAGGAGAAACGAAGGTAGTCATCCATTCAACGGGAAATATTCAGGAAGGTATCTCGATCACATTGCTTTTCCGATTGGTGGAATAGGTGCCGGTATGTTTTGTATTGAAGGAACCGGGGCTATTTCTCATCTTTCGGTGAACAACCGCCCCGAGATGTATAATGAACCATACGCTTTTGCTGCCATTTGTGTAAAAGGCCTGAAAAATGGAGCTAAAGTACTGGAAGCTCCTGTCCCGGAAAGGAAATTATTTGGTCCTCCAGGATCGGGGAATGGAAGTGGAGAACGTAGCTACGGTTTACCACGCTTCGGAAATGGAAACTTTTTACCACGCTTCCCTTTTGCTACCCTGGAACTTGAAGACAGTGACATCCCATTACAGGTGAAAGTAGTTGGTTGGAGCCCTTTTATTCCGGGCGATGAAGACAACTCAAGTTTGCCAGGGGGTGTTCTGGAATATCAGTTCAAAAATAATTCAGCAAAAAAAATAGAGGCAGTTTTTTCGTACAACGCCCGAAATTTTTTGGATGAGAATGGGCGGATACTGGAAGAGAAAAACGGGTTCAGGTTGGTGAAAGGCAATAGCCGGGAGGATTCAGGTTTTTCAATTTATGTCGATCAGGATGATGCGTCGGTTGATTATTGCTGGTTTCGGGGCGGTTGGTTCGATCCGCAAACCATTCTATGGAAACAGATTCAAAATGGAGAATTGGTCAGCAATCCTCCGGTGGAAGGATCAGCACCAGGCGCTTCCATATTTGTCCCGCTGTCATTTCAACCCGGAGAAGAAAAAATAGTGAAGGTTAATTTCAACTGGTATCTGACGCATTCGAAACTTGCAGCAGGAGCATTCTCCGGACCCGCTTTTCGTGAAAAACCTTCGCGGGGAACCGGGCCGGATCAGATGGAAGTGACAGGATTTGAGGGTAAACAACTGGTAAACACTTTCGATCCGCGAGGCGATGCGCAAACGGGCATTTTGGAATCGCCACCAATAAAAATAAACAGGCGTTATCTGAAATTTCTTGTTGGCGGGGGAAGTAATCCTGAAACCACCGCGGTTCAACTGATTGTCAACGGCAAGGTTATTGAAACTGCCTCAGGACAGCAAACAGAACGGCTGGTAGAAAAAACATGGGATTTAAATGCGGTTAAGGGAAAAGAAGCTGTAATCAGGATTGTTGACCAGGATGTTAATCCCTGGGGACATGTTTTGGCCGATCAGTTTGTATTAACCGACAACCAAAATGAAGACATTTCGAAACCGAGTGCCGATGCAGTTTTAGTTGCTGATTTCGAGAATGACAATTACAACGGATGGAAAAAAATTCAGGAGAATGAAACAGAAAAAACCGATCCGTTCTATTTGCCCTGGTATGCAGAGCGATTTGCAAGTCTTGATGATTTGATCGTTTACTGGAAAACGCACATCGAAGAACTTAAAAAGAAAAGTGAACTCTTTAGGGATGCTTTTTTCAATACAACACTTCCTCCCGAAGTTGTTGAAGCAGTAGCAGCTAACCTTACTATTTTAAAGTCGCCGACCGTTTTAAGACAATTCGACGGGCGTTTATGGGGCTGGGAAGGATGCAGCGATGAGGTGGGTTGCTGCCATGGGAGCTGCACCCATGTGTGGAATTACGCGCAGGCCATCCCTCATTTGTTCCCAAAACTCGAACGAACGTTGCGCGAAACAGAGTTTGAAGTTAATCAGAACGAGGCTGGACATCAGGTTTTCAGGAGCAATTTACCTATCACCAAAACAATCCATAATTTTCATTCGGCAGCCGACGGGCAATTAGGTGGTATCATGAAGATTTACCGCGATTGGCGCATCAGCGCAGATACAAGCTGGATGAAAGCGCTTTACCCGAAGGTAAAACAAAGCATGGATTATTGCATCGAAACCTGGGATCCCAAACATCAGGGGTTTCTGGAAGAACCCCATCATAACACTTACGATATCGAATTTTGGGGACCTGATGGAATGTGTTCCAGCTTTTATATAGGCGCGCTATCGGCTTTTATCGAAATGAGTAAAACCCTAAACGAACCTTTTGAGAAATATGAAAAGCTCATGGTGAGCGGCAAAAAATACCTGGAGACTGAATTATTTGATGGTGAATATTTTATACAGAAAATTAAGTGGACAGGCCTGGTCGCACCAGATCCGGTGAAAGCTCAATCGTTTAACACCAAGTATTCAGCCGAAGCGCAGGAAATTCTGAAAAAAGAAGGTCCAAAGTATCAATATGGCAAAGGATGCTTATCAGATGGAATTCTGGGGATGTGGATGGCATCGGTTTGCGGACTGAACGAAGTGTTGGATAACGATAAAGTTACCAGCCATTTAGTTGCCGTTCATAAATATAACCTGAAAGATACGCTTATTGATCACGATAATCCGCAGCGACCAACTTATGCCTGTGGCGACGATGGCGGACTATTGCTTTGTACCTGGCCCAAAGGAGGTAAGTTGTCGCTTCCTTTTGTGTATAGCAATGAAGTGTGGACTGGCATTGAATACCAGGTTGCCAGCCATTTAATGTTTAAAGGCGAAGTGAAAAAAGGCCTCGACATCGTCAGGGAATGCCGTTTGAGATACGATGGTTTTATCCGCAATCCTTTTAATGAATATGAGTGCGGGCACTGGTATGCTCGTGCAATGGCAAGTTACGGAATGCTCGAAGGGTTAACCGGAGTTCGTTACGATGCTGTTGATCGTACACTTTTTATCGATTCCAAAGTTGGAGATTTTACCAGTTTTATTTCAACCGAAACAGGATTTGGAAATGTAGGGCTAAAAAACGGACAACCTTTTATTAACTGCCAGTACGGGAAAATTGAAATTCAAAAAGTGTTGGTTTCCGGGATAGAAAAACGATTATCATAATTCGTTTAGTAAAGAAATACCGCCAGAAATATTTATATCTCAGGCGGTATTTCTGTTTTATAATCTTTTTTGATAACCACGTATTACTCTATTTTCCCAAACTTGTCGATGATCCGGTTGTATGCTTCGGCTGCGGCGCCGTTTCCCCAGTCATAAATGGTAAATTCTCCCATCCCGATTCCTTCTGAAGATGTTTCTCCTCCATGTCCGTAATTTTCCATCATAAATCCATAATCCTTCGGACCGAAAAACGGCCATGTTTTTTCCCATTGTTCCTTTGTTCCCGGATTTTCAGGGCAATACATCATTACAAATGAGGCCTTTAAAGCGGCTGTTCCGCGTTCTTTGTATTCAGGTTGATGAAGTAGGCTACCGTATTGAAGAATGATTTCAGCAAAAAGGCTTTGGCGCGAATCGTCCCATTCCCCGTCTGCATTCATCACCCCAAATCCTCCAAGAACATTGACATACATATAAGGCGGTTGCCACGATGCCTGAGTCATTAGCATTTCGTCTAATGTGCGTTGCCCTAAACTTAAATAGGTTTCATCTTTTGTCAACTGATAACACTCGAATAGCGCTTCCGTTGTCCAGAACATCGAAAAGTTGCACTGCTTGTACATGTTATTGCGTTCGACTTTTTTACCAACCAAATCATTAGAACCGTAGCGAGAACAAGACCAATAGGTTTCGAAATCCTCCCACCGTCCAGTAGGAATAACATCCTGAATGACAGCGTCTATAGCCCGAAAAGCCGCCTGTTTATATTGTTCTTTGCCAGTAATTCCGTAAAGCTTTAACAGGAAAGTTACCGACAATGATGTTTCAGGTGAATCGTTTAAATGTTGCATTGGCTGTAAAGTTTCACAATCAAGCCATCCGGGGAAAAATCCATTAAAAGATTGCACTTTCAATAATGCGCCTGCATATTCCTCCGCGTATTTCAATAGCCGCTCGTCTTTTTCCAATTCGTCGTACCACCGTAGCATTAACAAGGAGGTCCAGCTCATATCCAGTACATGGAACGGCGATTTACGGGCGTCCCACGTATATGGATTTCTGTTAGAATTTCCCCAGTAATAAGTGTTCCAACCTTTGCTTCGGTTGTATTTTTTACCGTTTATTTCTATTTCGTGCATTTCGGTGCCAATGAGCCCGTAGAAGAATCCATTCTTATGCGGAAACGACAAAGCAAGTTCTTTTGTCATCAGTGCTTTGTTCATTAGTTCTTTATTGTCGGTTCTCCTGGCATAACGAAACAATCCGCTTGCCGAGCGAAGCGAATTAAACCATGCCTGGTTCCAGATGGATCGAAACTCCCTTTCGTTAACTTCTCCCTGATAATCGGGGCTCTGTGTTACATTCACGATAAAAACCGGCGCTCCTACTTTTTTTCCGTTTAGTTCAAATTCCTGCCAAACATTGTCGGCCCACGATTCGAAGGCCCAGCAATAAGTGTGTTTTACATATAATTCAGAATTGGTATTGCCAATAGGGTTTCCGTTTTTGTATGCAATATGCCCCCATTTATTCCACATAAAATTGAGTGGCTTCCGGAAAGGATCTGAAATTGCGGCTTTGTCATCTGAACAAATCAGATAAAATCCGATTTCTACAGTTCCTGCCGGATAATTTGCTCCCGGAGACCTTTTGAATAAAACGTGTTCGGATATCCTACTTTCGCTCATCCCCAATGTCAGTTGATTTTCTCTGGCATTCAAATCCATATACCAGTTTACCGGTGTTCCCTGTTGCATGATATCCAAATCAGGGATCAGAACCAGTGAATGGGTTGAATCGGTTACAATAAGTGCCGGTGAGCGAAAAACATGCTGAGCAATAATGTGTTCGTCGCTTGGAGTAAGGTGCGGCGCCCAATTAAATGTTGCATTGAAAGCTGGCCTCAAATTAATCTGCCAGTCATCTTGCTGTACATTCTTTTTTAAATCGAATGTAATTTTCACATACAGCGTGTTTTTATCTATTTTCTTGACGGAGGTTTTTCCTGTCTGATCACCAAGTTTATCGAAGGTGATATTAGCAACGTAATTTTTGAACGAATAAGGTAACGCTTCCCGTTCAACCTGTTCTTTTTTTGCCTGAAAATAGGCGGCATTAGACTGTCCGACAAAATAAACCGGAATAAAAAGACACAATAAGAGTTTTGTTAACCTGCACATAAAAGCAATTTAATCAATTCGTTCAAGGAAAATACGATCTAATTCGAACTGTGTTCCACCTTCGTTTCTCCTTACATAGAAGGAAACAGAATTGGTTTGCTTGGTAAGTTCAATCTCTCCGATCGAAATTTTCTCTTTATAGTTCTCTGTCTCTTTTTTGGTCGTTTGCCAGTCTGAAAGTTGTTTTTGTCGTTGCCAAATTTGGAAATCTGCTCCTTCGGGCTTTTCAAAATAAGATATAGAGAGATTATATTTTCCTTCAGGAACATCGTTCAGCATTATGCGGACCATGCCTTCATTTTGCGTGTTCATACGAATTCCGCGGTCGTGAAAGATTTGCATACCACCTCCCAGGGTAATATCCATTAATTGCGGGAAATAAACATGTTCGCGAGGAAGGTACACGGTTCGTAGCTCTTCCGTTGGTTCCATCCGGCTTTGCAAAGGAGTATCACTGTAAAATAAAGCCACAGAAGTGTAATCTACCGGGAATTCGTTGCCTTCGGGGCCATGTTCTATCCCGTGAAAGATTTCCTTTTCGAATGTCATTTTATCAGACAGGAAAAAACGGTAGGCGCCGGTCCTGTTCATTGGCAGCGAATAATCGAGTGAACCATGTATGGGCATACTTACGCCACGGTCCCAGCGGTCGAGCAAAGCATACCAGCCCCCATTGTAATAATCTTCCGACCCGGTGCCGTGCATCCTCATTTTACCGTCTACGAAAGTGCTGTCATCGCCTTCAAAAAACAAGGTCATTCCCGGACGCAAACCTTGTGCAATATGGATCGTTCCCAGGTAGTGGCCTTTCCCTTTGGCATGAAGGAACTCGTAAAATTTGCCTTTTTCAGGTTGTTCCCTCCTCCAAACCGAGTAAAATTTGCCCTCGGTTGTTACTTCTCTTTTATTTTCGTTGTAATAAACTTTTAAATGAACGTTTACCGGGTTTTGTTGCTGATCCTCTCTTTTTTTGTAAATGAGCTTCATGGTTGCCAACTGATCAAAAGGCATTGGCAGGTAGCAATAATTTTTAGTGGCTTGCCGCCCCATCAGCATACTGCGCATGGCGCTTTTCCCATAAGCATATCCGAAGAAATCGGCTAACGGAGCGTAAATAGCTTCCACGCTCTCGTTGTCCCAACTGGCAGCTAAGACAACATCTTTGTAGATCCCTTCAAACGAAACGCCTCCATCAATCTCGATTCCAACAATACGCCCACCTTTATCCGATTTAAAAAACAAATGTTCTTCTCCCGGCTGTAGTGTGAATATTTCTTCTTTGGTTTGGATAGTCGAAGATAGTCCCTTTATATAATTAGTAGCTTTTGGCGATATGTCGCCCCATGTTTGGCATACATCAGCTAAAAGTTGTTTGTCGGCTGACGAGAATTCTCCGGTCCAGCTTTCCACATTTTTCCCTGGCAAACTGCGCGACTGAATCTGGTGAAACAAAATCTTCTCGCCATCATAAACGATTTTCAACGATTTTCTAAATAGAATGGGAATGTAACAATAATATCCACCGGCTTCGTTTCCACACACTGGTTTCACAAAAGGATACACTTTGCCCGAGAATAAATCCATAAAGCAAATTTTCAGTCGTGGAGTTTCTTCTCCATCAAAATAAAACAGCAGGGTATCGTTTGTGGGAGTGGGCGTCCACATGCGGTTCACAACTCCCGGACCTTTGAAATCGGCAATTACCAAACGCCCGTTTTCTTTGCAGATGTATGAATATTTTCCGCCAAATCCGTCGTCGTTGCCACCCGTGCGATCATAGCTCGATATTTCTTCTACTATTTGCCCCGAACGGTATTCCGGAAGTTTATCGATGCGTTTTAGCAGTTCGAGTTCATCGCCCCATTTGTAAACTTTCTCCTGGCTTTGCGCCTGGAAAGCAGATACAACAAGTGATATTATCAGTAAGATTTGTATGGTAGCCTTTTTCATATATTTCTATTTAACTTTAATAATATTTTCCGGTTTTTCAGGCGAAATTCCAAAGATTAAAGTTGCTCCGTTTTGAAAAGGTTCTTTCATCTCAAAATTTTCAAAAGCAATGCCCCCTGGAATTGGGTTATCGCTTGCCCAGTAGGCAAAACGCCCGTTAACCAGTCCGTTTAGGTTTTTATTAGGTTTTTCTTTGATCCAATACTGAGTGGCAGGTTTTCCATAATATTGCCAATGAGTCGCAGTTCCGGTAGCGTAAGCCGCTTTAGTATAGTCATTTTCGTTAGGTCTTGCTATAAAATACGCCCTCCCTTTTTTATCTCTTATCATCTCCTCTTGCGAAAAATACTGATGTGGTGTAAAGTGAATGTCAGTGTATCCTGGCCACAATTCAGGTGCCGATTTTTGTCCATCTTTTAAATAAAGTGTTCGTAACCGGGCTTTGTTTCCCATCGTTGCAGTGGTAATGAGATAATCGAGCGTAACAGAGCCCTTATATGTGTAGGTGGTTATAGCGAATTCATAAGGGCGGGTTTCAAAAAAACGAAGCCTGACATAAACACGGGCTCCATTATCAAATGGTTCGGAGAAGATATAAAGCGTTAGCGTTTCCTCTCCATCTATTTTCTCCACAATTCCCCTTGCCGGAATATCTTCGCTCAAAGGAACAATAGCCGTTGAGTCGTTTGAACTCCAAAAACGTTTTCCTCTTTCTCCTTGGTCAAGACTACTCATTTCAAGCTCCGATAGTCCACGAATTTCGCTTCCCTTTGGAATTGGCTCAAGCGCAATGAAATTCATCACATCGATGGAATCCAACCCTAAATATGGAGTGTAAATCCGAAGCAATCCCCTTGGCCCGGGTAGAGGAGCCAGTCCAACAATTATTCCATTGGCGTGTCCCCACACGGGCATTGCCGGTTTTTCCAGGGAAGGTTGTATCCAGGGTCCAATTGTATCCGGAGATACCAATCGTTGAAAATCAGAATGTTTATTTTGGGCAGATACCGAAATAACTACTGTAAATGAGCACAATATAGCTAATAGTAAACGCATATTCTTTGGGTTTGATGGATTTAGGTTTGAAGCAAATCGATTAAATCTTCATTGAATATTAATCGGAAAAATCTCCCATATCTGCAAGTTCTGCTTTCATCAGAAAAACATTGTAAGGCATCCACATTGACATTGCAAAATACAAATCATCACCGGTTTCAGATAAAGGATGAAAGAATGAGCCATACAACTGCGCGTATTCTGTCCCCTTCGCCAATTCGTATGGTTTACTCCACGGACCAGTTATATTTTCTGCTGTACGCATCGTTATGTTATAGCGGTCTGAAGAGAAATAGGCAATTATCCACTTTTTAAGTTTCTGATTGTAAATAAAAGACAGCTCGCCAACTTTATCGTCAATAATTACCGAAGCTTTGCTTTCATCTCCTACAACCCATTGTCCGGCTGCCGCGTCCCAATATTCGTAACTAGTTTGGTTTTCAATATTGGATTCAAGAAACCGAGCCAGTTTGGCATTGCTGTCTCTCCCGGTTTGGGTTCCAATCATATACACATATCCGTCTTTTTTGAAATAACCAACCTGTCCGAAATTACTGTATGACGAGAAGGATATATTGCTGCATTTCGTCCATGTTTGTCCATTATCAGCAGATTTGTAAATACCAGAGTAATTTGTAACCCATCCTGTCCAGTTTCTGATATTGAAATAGTGTACGTAATCTATTCCATTTGCACGAATAGCTGCGGTAGGAATAGATGTCCAGTCGCCATTACCCGAAGCATCTTTGCCTCCATAAATAATTTCGCGGGCATCTCCCCTGCTATCTATCGCCATACTGCTAAATGACAAGCCATCCTCCAAATCATTGTCATCAGAAAAAGCCAGCACATTGCTACGCCAACTTCCGCCATTAGGCCCAGGATTGGTTGGATTTGGTGTAAAATCACGACCAAAAGTATCGCCGAAAAAAATCCCGTATTTTCCGGGTTCCATTTCCCAGATTATTCCAAGATCGGTTCCCCCCACATTCCAATTTAGCGCTGTATTATTCGGGTTGGGAAAAGTTTCTCCTGAAATTGCCGTTCCCGTAATACGGGCTATGCGCTTAACACTGCGAACAAAAAATCCCCAACGGTTATCAATGTCCAGAGCAATCTCTTTCGACTCATTCCCGTCTGTGTAATAAGCTCTCAGTAATAATTTGAATGATTCAGGATCAGATTTTCGAATGGTGTATTTAAACTTAAAAGATGATGAAAGTTCGCTTCGGTCTATTTTATCAGAATAATTGTCTCCACCGCTTTTCCTGACCATCAGGTAGTCGACATCCTCAAGATTTTTAAAGGTCAAAAAAGTCAAAACGGATTTTGTCACCTTATCCGGAATAAGCGTTGTTTCAGACGCAGTTATTTCATCAATCGGGATATAAGGTTTCTCTATTTCCTCTTTGTTACACGAAAACAGAAGTACTATAAGAAACAATAAGCTGGAGTATGACTTATATTTTGTGAAACTTTTTAGATTCATTTTCTTTAGCTCAAAAAATAATCTGGCATTTTATCATGAAAAAGAAAGGGTGTATCAGAATTACCTGAATTATAAATCTAGTGTCAGTTTATTTTCTGATACACCCCTGTAATCTAATCTACACCAAGGACAAATCGTAGTTACTCAATTTCAACAACCTGTCCGTCAGAATAAACCCTGTTGGTTCTTCCTTCTTCCACCGCTTCATCGGTTAAATATCCCAATAGCTTTACAACAAACCGATATTTTTTACTTGTGTTAATTGTAATATCTACGGATGTATTTTCATTGCTCACAATGACTTTCTGCCTGTAAATATTGTCTTCAACCACTTGTATGCTTGCTTGTAGTGGCCTGTTAAAATCAGCAGAAACATTCGAAGGTACTTGCCATGTTAATGTAACAACATTTCCGTTTAGCGAGTAATTCAAATTTTCTACTTCTGGCAGAGAATGATTAAACTCTTTAAAATCTATTATATCTCTATCGTAACAGCCTGTAAACAGGGTGATGCTAATTGTTACAATAAGTAACTTTACTATATTTTTCATATCCATATCTTTAATATTTCAACATTAATATCCCGGGTTTTGAGTATAATTACCTTTTGCCCATTTCATCTGGGCCTGTGGTATCGGGAAGAACTCGTCACGTCCAGCAGTGAAACGTGCATTATCCATCCATGAAAATCTGTTCTTTTCAACATAGAAATATTCATTCATTGTTGATTCCAAATTACCCCAACGTTGTAAGTCAAAGAACCGACGTCCTTCGCAAGCCATTTCAAGACGATTCTCCCACTGTAATGCTTTCCACGCAAAACTTTTATCCCAAACACAATTTACTCCGGGTTGGTATGTTTCACATTTATATTTCAGTACTGGCGTCCCGTCTGCCATTTTCAGGCGACTTGTACTGTTGGCAGCTCTTTGGCGAATCTTGTTGATTAATCCGAGTGATTCACTCCATCTGTCCAGCTGAATAAGAACCTCAGCTTTCCATAACAACACTTCGTCATACCGGATCATCCTTTTGTTCATAGAATTAAATTGCCAGCCATCATACAATAAACAGCCGCAATCCGGATGTGGTAATTCTTTAACTGACTTCAGATAGCCATATTCTGCACCATTACGAATTCCTCTGCTCTCAAATATCAGATTTGGATCATATTTCCATGGTTGGCCGGGTACCCCTGCGGTATGACTGAAACGGGGATCAAAATTATACTTATCAAAATAACCTCTATTCCCTGACTCAACGATAGCGATATTTACGGTTCCATCGCCATTCTTTATATAGTCACCATAACAATCGTCGTTATAAGTATCGAACAAAGGTAGTCCGTCATCACCTGTTTTAAACGCGTTTCCCATCGTGTAACTTACATGGTGAAATCCACAGCACTGGAATCCAGCCCACTGCCACGGATGGTTCAATCCTTCACTCCTGTTTATCTTACCTCCGGTAGAGCTACCATCATTAATTGAGTACTGGATTTCCCAGATTGATTCTTTCGTATTATTGTCGGATTCGGGAACAAAGTTCTCGCCGAAATCATCACACAAGTCAACGGCTCCGCCTTCCTGGTCAGTTAACTTATTCAGGTAAACCAAAGCTTCATTCAGTCTTTCTTTGTTGATATTTGTTACCTGATGTCTGTCGTCCTGTTCGTATGCCATAAACATAAGGGTCCTGGCGACCATCGCAGTTGCCGCATTTTTATTTACCCGGCCTTTCTCGGCTTGAACTGCCGGCAAACGGGTTTCAGCATCTTTAAAATCATTTAGAATTTTTTCCCACAGGTATTGATCGTTTGTCTGATTATTATCTCTGTTGGGAATTGCTTCAAATTCTGCGGAAGTCCCAACAACGTTTTCATCAATATACGGTACATATTTAAAAAACTCTTTGAGCCTGAAAAGGACAAAGGACCGTATAAATTTCACTTCGCCTATTCTGATGCTTTTCATCGGGTAGTCTTCTTCAGAGATCGCATCCATTTTTTGTATGGCTGTATTACATCTTTGAATTATCTGATATGAGACATACCAAGGATAATCAAGTGGCCAGCCGTTTGGAGTTAAATTGATAAAGGTTTCCATATAACCCCAGCCGTCTCCTCCGTCCCAGGTTCCACCTCCCCCTTTGTAAGAGTCATCTGAACGCAAAGAACCGGACCACCAGGGAGAAAATGGGGAATCCCATGTAGGGATATCAGTGATCCTCGCATATGCAGCAGTTACAAAACCTTCCATATCACTTGGTTTTGTGAGTAAGGCATCGTCTAACACTTGTTTCGGATTCACGTCAAGAAAGTTGGAGCAGCCATTTGCCGCAAAAAAGAGTGCAAGAACTATTATTATTTTAAAGTTTTTCATAGAATTTAGTTTTAGAATGTAACATTAAGTCCAAACGTTAATGAGAAAGGCGTTAAATAACCATAGTCCGGCATTTCTGGATCGAAACTGGTATATTTATCTTTTCCCCACCATTTTTTTAGAGTTAAAACGTTCCGGGCAGAAGCATACATTCTTAAATGCTGCATAAATATCCTATTCGAGATTTTAGCCGGAAGCGTATAACCGAGTTCGATATTTCTCAATTTCAGGTAAGATCCGTTCTCAACATAATACGAAGAAAAAACCTGTTCGCTATTAACTGTTGAATTAGATATTGCTGGGATATTGGAATTCTGATTATCGAATGACCACGCATCCAAAATTCTGGTTGGGTGATTTTTCCCTGCTGGAACAGAAATATTCCATAAATCGCTTTCCCGTTTCCATGTGTTATTTACCTGGTTTCCAAATACACCCTGGAAGAACATGTTAAGGTCAAAATTGTGATAGTTAAAATCGAAGGTAACTCCACCAAAGAAATCAGGATCTGTAATACCAATCCATGTCCTGTCATATAATTCGTCAACCACGCCATTCCCGTCCAAATCTTTATAGCGAATACGCCCAACAGCTTTACCAGTTTGCTCAGCATGCGCATCTACTTCTTCCTGAGTTTTAAAGATACCATCAGCTACCAGTCCGTAAAAGATATTAGGAGTTCTGCCAAGAACAAAGTCGTTCATTCCATCGCCTGCATATCTATTGACAACATTTTCGGGTAGGTCGATTAATTTGGTTTTGTAGGTTCCCACATTGGCTGATATTGAATACTGGAGTTTAGCTCTGGGATCACTTTTATAGGTAATTTCAAATTCAAATCCCTGGTTATTCATATTTGCCCCGTTAATCCAAGGTTCTCCACCTTCTCCCATTGCTGCGATATATGGAACCTGAACTAATATATCTTCAGTCTTCTTAAAATAGTATCCTATCGATCCATAAATTCGTTGATTTAGAAATCCATAGTCTATTGCCAAATCAGTTTGTTTTGTCGTTTCCCATTTCAGATTAGGGTTTCCCAACCAGGTTCTTCTGTAGCCAGAGAGTAGTTGCCCGGTCTCATTTCCCTCAATCGGATAAGATGTTCCAAAGTAGTCTGTTGTAAAGGGCGTTGTTGTATATCCTCTTGGTAATCCTTGCACACTCCCATTTGTACCCCAACTGGCGCGCAATTTAAGATCCGATATGAAATCATAATCACTCATGAACGACTCTTTATTGATCCTCCATCCACCTGAAACAGCAGGAAATACACCGTAGCGGTTATTTTCGCCAAAAAGTGATGAACCGTCGCGACGCAATGTGAATGATAGTAAGTATTTGGCATCATAGGCATAATTGATTTTACCAAAGAGAGACGAATAGGTATATTCGTCGGCTGAACTACCAAGAGAATACTTTGATCCGGTGGTGACACCTAAATGTGCAAAATCACGGTCTTCCAGATAGATTCCTTCTCGTCTTGCCGAAAATCCTTCCTGTACATACCGGGTATATTCAGTTCCTAATACAGCATCAAGATTATGCTTGCCCGAACTCAGGTTATATGACAGCGTGTGTGTCCATACATAACTTAAGACATGAGATTGGCCATTCCCAACATAATTCTCTCCGTTGCTGTTTCTGCCTCCGGTTTCCGACCATATTCCGTCAATAGCCCTGTAATAAGCATTTCCGTAGTCAACACCAAACTGTGTGCGTGTCGATAAACCTTTCCATATATTAAGATCAAGGTATACATTACCAATTGTTTTGACGAAATTATTTACATTGTCCTTACTCATTGTGAGAATTCGTACCGGATTGGAAAAATCGTCGAAACCAGCGGCTCCTGCCCAATTTCCATTAATGTCGTAAACCGGAACTGCCGGAGGATTAATCATCGCCCAACGGGTCTCATTTCCTTCCTTATACTGTAAATAAGATACGGCCAGGTTTTCACCAACTTTCAACCGATTTTTTATGAGATCGTATTCCGTATTAGCTCGGACAGAATATTGCTTAAAGAAGGTATAGATCTGTGTTCCTTGATTGTCGAAATAGCCCAGTGTGAATAGGCTTTTTGCTTTATCTGATCCACTTGAAACGGTTATTTGATGATTAGTCGTAATAGCTGTACGAAGTATCTCATCCATCCAGTTTGTATCTGAACCATGCACTGTATGATCCGAATTAAGCCATTCAGCCACTTTTACTCCATCCAGCACAGCCCGTCCATTTTCATCACGATGCCAGTTGAAATCATAGGAAGTTGGCAACGACATTGCTGTGCCATATACTTCTTCATCATAGGCCTGCGCCCTGAATGCTGCAACTCCATATTGCTGAGCATTCATCATTTTTGGCTTATTTGTAATCCTATTAATCGAGACGCTACCATTGTATTCTATAGATGTTTTTCCTTCTTTCCCTTTCTTTGTTTGAATCAGAATAACGCCACCGGAAGCACGTGCACCATAGATACTGGCTGAAGCAGCATCTTTCAGCACCTGAATAGATTCTATATCTCCGGAATTAATATCTCGAAGATTTAAATTTTCGGTAGGCATCCCATCTAAAACAATCAATGGCTTAACTCCTCCTGAAAGTGACGAAAGACCCCGGATTTGGATGTTAACACCCTCGGCAGGATTACCTCCGTTGGTAGTTATATGGACTCCAGCCAACTTTCCCTGTAACGATTTCATTGCATTAGCTGAAGGATTCTTTTCCAGGTCCGTCGATTTTGCAATTGAAACAGACCCGGTCATATCTGCTTTCTTTTGAGTCATATATCCAATATATACAACCTCGGATAGCATTGGGCATCTTCTTCCATTGTCACGTTTACAACAGAAATACCTTTCACTGGTCGTTCTACTGTTTTATTTCCAATATAAGAGAACATCAATATGGCATCTTCGGAAGGAATATTAATTTCATAGAAGCCTTCTGCATTTGTTACCTTTCCAATTGTTGTTCCTTTGATATATACATTTACACCGACAAGAATTTCTCCTTTAGTGTCGGTGACCCGACCGGTAACTTTTCGTTGAAATTGTGCAGATGCAGATATATTAATTCCTATACATAAAAGAAGGGCAAGAAGTATTTCAAATATTTTTCGTTTCTTGTTTTTCATAAAGGTTTTTAATTAGGTTATTTACAATAATACTTTTTAACAATTAGTATCTCAGCTACATGAGATAGTTTACTGGCACAGAGTATCCATTTATTTGACCGGACTTCAATAATCTGATTAATCAGAATACCTATCTTCGTTCTATGAATATTTGTGTATGAGTGATGTATCGATTTAGGAAACAGCGTCTTCCTAATTTAGTAGCTTGGTATTACGGACTTCCTCTTTCAGTTGCATTAAATTTATTTGGCATAGTAGTTAAGTTTAAAATGTTTAGAAAACTTATTTCTCATTTCCCCATAAATTGGGGTTATTTCCTTTTGCTTTTCTCCACGCATCACGCCACTGATGTATGTCAATATGGTTAATGAATGGTTTTGGTTCTCGTTGTTCTTTTGTAGGAGCCGGAGGAAGCATTACTGCCTTGTTCTGATACCAATAAGCTACAGAAGCAAGGTCCAACGTTAGGTTATTGTCGTGTCCATGTTCAATTGTTCCTTTGAGCTCTTTTTCAAAGAAAATAGGATCGCTAATGAAAAAGCGGTAAACATGCGTGCGTCCGAGCCACCCGATATCATTATTCACTCGTGGGTATCCGAAAAAAGGATGTGAGAACGGTTCTTTGGGACACCACGATGTATTAAAGAAATCTTCGGTTCCGGTACCTACTAACGACGGTGCTTTTTCTCCATCGATAAACCACATGTCATCTCCCTCTCCATACCACATAGGAGTGGGTGAATGCACATAATAGTTAATACCCACAAAGTGCCCCTTCCCTTTGGTTTCAATGAAGACATAATTTTGTTCTCCACTTTTATTCGGTTTTTGGGGTCCTGTAATTGCCCACTCTGTTTCACCTTCAGGAAGTGCCGGAGTGAGATTGTGATTATACCAGGCGTGAAAACGTCCCATGCCTTCGGGTAGCGATTTCATTTCCAAATAGTCTATAAAAAAATAGAAGGCATTTATGGATTTATCGGTTTGATTTTCTATTTCAATTCGTGCCCCTTTTTCAAAAGGCATAACAAAATAGCTTGACATACCGGTTCCGTTTTCAGGCCCTGCCGACAATGGGAATGATGCATAATTGTATCGCTCATTCCATCCCTGTCCGAAGAACGGACCAATTGGAGATTCTACAGAAGGATAGTCGTTCCCGTCCCAATATATTCGCAGAATAATATCGTTGCGACTCAATTCGCCTGGAGGAGGTGCAATGGTAACCCAAATGTGATTGATAACTCCGGTTCCTTTAATGTCAGCAATTATCCTTTTTTCTCCGGGTTTGAAAGGTTCCAGATGATCTCGATTTCCACCGGTTGGATCAGTACTCGAAATACGTTGGTTTTTGATTCCTGATCTAATTTTTGCGAGATCAAACATTTCACCTCCTATGCTCTGCGCATAAGCAGGAACAAAAAAGATTGATACAAAAAAAATACAAAAAGCGGTTCTGATTTTTGCCAGTTTCATGTTCAATTAATTTATTGGTTACTTGATTGATTATTTATACATGGGACCATACGTTGCACAAGCTCGGTAATCAGCTCCTTCATCGTCGGAACCAAAAGCCGACCATGCTGATGGACGGAAAATTTTTGATTTTTCCACATTGTGCATATTCACGGGTATCGAAAGAGCAGATGCCAGTGTTATCAGATCCGCACCAATATGTCCATAGCTGATAGCGCCATGATTAGCCCCCCAATAGTTCATTACAGAATAAACATCAGTGAAACGACCTTCCCCTGTCACTCGTGGCACGAAAAAAGTAGAAGGCCATGTTCTGTCGGTACGCTTGTTGATAATATCGAATACTTCGTCGGGGAAAGTGGCGGTCCACCCTTCAGCAATCTGCAATACTGGTCCCAGACCTTTTACTAAATTCAAACGACACATAGTTATTGGCATTCCGGCTTTTGTGAGAAATTGAGAAGAAAATCCACCACCCCTCATGTATTCGAGTGATGCCGGGTGCCAGGTCGTTGCTTCCAGCATTTTTACAACTTCATTTTCAGTAATCTCCCAATGTGGCTTCATTACAGGGTTCCCGCTTTCATCAGATTGTTGCCCAGTTCCGTCTAAAGTACAAGAGCCTGAGTTGATTAGATGAATAGCTCCATTTTCCAATATCCCGGTGGGTTTCCAACCAGTTGTCCGTTCAATGGATTCGGGGCTCCAAAAAGTACGTACATCGGCAAATATCTGCGATGTATTAGTAAGTAAATGACTAAATAACATGCTTATCCCATTCAGGTGGTCGTCTTCGGTAGCAAAAGTGAAGGCTTCACGAATCCCATTCCAGTCGAACGATGAGTTGAGAATAGCTTCTGAAAAATCGCCATCGGGTAAAAAGTCTGTCCACTGGCGTTGCCCCTGGAAACCACCAGCAATAGCATTATGTCCCAATGCTTCTTCGCCAAATCCCATTTCATTCAATACCGGGTTACCAATCATTAAATCGCGCATAATGATTGTCATTTTCACAACAAATTCCCAATCCTTATTTTTCTGATCACGCGAATGTTCCAGATAATCCGGATTGTAGTCGGCGCCTTCTCTCGACATACAATGCTTTTTTGTCCATTGCATGGCTTTGTTAAATTCTTCTTTGTCGTAAATTTCCAGTTGAATGCGGCGGAGAATTTCAGTACAATCAACAAATTCAGCACGGATACCGAGGTATTCCTGTAGAAAATCAGAATTTACAATGGAACCAGCAATCCCCATAGATACTGATCCAATGGCGAGGTAGGATTTCCCGCGCATTTGGGCTATAGCCAATCCTGCCTTCGCAAACCTCAGGAGTTTTTCTTTCACATCGTCAGGAATACTTGTATCACCAGCATCCTGAACATCTTTCCCGTAAATGCCAAATGTTGGTAGTCCTTTCTGAGTATGCGCAGCCAAGGCAGCGGCTAAATAAACTGCACCAGGACGCTCTGTCCCATTAAAGCCCCAGATGGCTTTTGGAATAGAGGGGTTCATATCAATGGTTTCAGAACCATAACACCAGCAAGGCGTTACCGATACTGACAGACCAACGCCCTCTCTTTCAAATTTAGTTGCACAATCAGCAGCTTCTTTTACTCCTCCGATACAATTATCAGCAATGACACATTCGACCTGACTCCCATCAGGATAACGGAGTGTTTCACGATATAACGCGGCAACACTTTTTGCCAGGTTCATTGTAATGTCTTCTAAAGATTCGCGGATTCCCCCTCTTCTTCCATCAATAATAGGACGAATCCCAATTTTGGGATAATAATTAGTTTTCATATTTAAAAGTTAAACGTTTAACTTATTGTTTAAAATTTTTATTTGCATACTAATTCGGCTTCAATGAAATCTGTTTCAATCTCCTTACTTTTTTCTTCTATCTGGTCGATAAGCAACCTGGTCGATTCTTTTGCCATCAATTCAATGGGTTGCTTGATATATGGAACGGAATAAGGCAATAGATGAAATGCTTCACTTTCGTCAAAACAAGTAATTTGAATATCTACCTGAATTTTAACTTGATTTCTAAATAATGATTTAACCCCCAAAAGAGAGATAGAGTTGGTTGTAAAGAATATACCGTCAATGCGATCTTTCTGTTTCAATAGTTGAGAAATTGCTTTGTCAACATCTTCTTTCAAATTCTCATACCTTACTTCTTTAATGTTTTCGACCTTGTAAATCTTGGCATCTTTCAACGCATCAAGGCATCCTCTTTTTCTTTCATTTATATGAAAATGGTCTTGTTTATAAGTTAACAAGGCTATATTCTTACACCCTCGCTTGATCAGTTCTTGTGCTGCTTTATACGAAATCTCATAGTTGTTGATTAGAACCGAGTTTGTTTTGATAGATGGGAAAGCCCGGTCAACTAAAACCATTGGCATTTTTTCTTTTGCTAATCCTAAAATTAGGTCCTCACTTCCTTCAGTAGGAGTCATGATCAATCCATCTACTTGTCTGCTTTTTAGTATGTTAATCATTTTTTCCATCTCAGGCAATTGTTCGTTGGTGTTTCCAATGATCACCGTATATCCCTTCTGCTGAGCACAGTTTTGTATATGAAGAGCCAAGGTTCCGAAAAAGATGTTGGATATATCCGCAACTATCAACCCAATAGCTTTTGATTTGCCCATTTTCAATCCTTGGGCTAAGTTGTTTGGAGTATAGTTGAGCTCTTTAGCTTTATCCAAAATCTTTTGAGATATCTCTTTACCGACACGTCCATTCCCGTTTTTTCCATTTAAAACAAGAGAAACTGTAGCAGCAGACACTCCCATTTCCTTAGCAATTAGCTTTAAAGAAACTTTATTCACGAGAAATGTTTTAATGTTTGTTATAAAAATTACTACAATAGTAACAAGTTAAACGTTTAATTAAAATTATTCCTATATGTTATTAAATATGTTATTAATAAAAATTCTTTCTTCTCTTGACACAAGAGGTCAATAAAAATAATCGATGTAAGTTAAAATTTTTAAAAATAATTGGGCATTACGAATGATCCGCCTTTTCGCTTTGATAACGGTGATACCAAAAAGTAATTGCTGGCCCGAAGCCGATACCTGCTGTTCAAATCAGCCGAAAAATGGTCGCCAAGTCAAAAGGCAAGAGCAAAAATCCTGTTTGCCCAATATCGCGACATCCACAAAGCTTTTAGCCTAATCCATTCTCTTCGGGTGATCTTCTCTCTAATAAAGATAAAAGAGTAGCTTTTACCAAACTGGCTCATCGATACAATCAAGTGACTGATTCCAGTTTTAAAGCATTAAACCACAATATCTGCAGTAATACACGCATTACCAACAAATACTGAACTTCTTTGATAACCGCTCAAAAAATGCTTCTGCCGAATCTTTCAACGCTAAATTAAAAGCTTTTCGAACAAGCTTAAGAGGAGTAAGGGATATCTCTTTTTTCCTTTTCGAGTAGCTAAAATCTATACCTAATTCTTTTATCCACCTGAATTGTCAATTGATCCCAATTGATCCTGATCCCCCATTGGGTGTATAATTTGACACTTTTCAGAAAATAAAAAAGCGCTTAAACCTTTGATTTAAGCGCTTTTAGTTTCAATTGATTCTTTAATTTGTGACCCAGCTGGGGATTTAACCACCAAGGATACTTATTTCAATATCAATATATTACCATTTTTATTCCCTAAAAGGGGTACGATCTGGACACTGTGCTATTATAATTCTGTCTGCTTTTGACAAACGCGTGTCTGCATCAATCTCAGGTTCAAATTTACAATTTATTTTTTGATTAACAAATATATTGAACGCCAGATTCCTACCTCAAGTGCAAGGTGCAAGTATCTATATATAGATAAGCTTGCACCTTGCACCTGATTTTTATAAATCTGCTATGATTTAGT
>JAEWME010000031.1 GCA_023393265.1 Bacteroidota bacterium
GATGAAACCCGGGCGAAGTTTTGATATTACCTGCAATCACCTTTACCAAAACCTGCTGCAACGGCTCAGCGAGAAAGAATCTGATTCGGAAACCGAAATTAAAATCCTCAAAGCTTATCAGCATGCACGCTTTCTCTTTAGCCGAAACCTTTACGACGATGCCTTTTCCATTATAGAAAAAAACAAAGCTTTGGCGCTTGAATATGAGCATTTCAGTGCATTCCTGATGTTGGCAAAAATGGAAATATCGTTTTACAATCAACTTGAATTTAGCGGGATTGACGAAAACTTACTCATCAAACTTCAGGCTAAAATCGAATCGGTTTCGCGGCAGCAACGTGCCATCGAAAATCACACAGGATTATATAACCTAATTAGTATCAGGCAAACAAAAGAAGGAACCATCCGTACTGATCAGGAACGGGAAAAATTGAACGACCTGGCATTCAACGAACTGCAGGCCGTCTCCGGACAACCGAAAGACTCATTTGAAGCGCGAAAACTTCACCTGCTTTTCCAGTCGGCCTATTTCATTAAAATGGCCAATCCAAAATCAAGTCTGAAGGTTTATTACGAATTGAACGACTTATTTGAGCGTAACCGGAAACTTTGGGAAAACCAGCCACATTCGTACCTCAATCACCTGAAAGGCATTCTCAACAACCTCAGATGGTTTGGCCACTACGAAGAAATGCCTTTTTTCATCAGGAAGATGAAGGATTTGCTGACAGAGCACACATCTGATCAATATATGATCTGCCTGATTTATCTTTTCGAAAGCCTAATGCTCACCGATCGGCAAAAATATACGGATGCACTCGACCAGTTGAAGGAACGAAGCGACGAATGGCTCGAAAAAAGCGACTCACTGCCTTTTGCCTCGCGATTAGAAATGGTGCTCCAGATGGCCAACGTGTATTTCTGGAACCGCGAATTCAGGAAAGCAATGAAGGTTATACGCCCCCTGATTCAGGCCGGAAAACCATTTCTACAGCTCGCACCAATGAAGGCTTTGCGTTTTCTGCACATCCTCATCCGCTACGAACTAAATGATCTGGATTTGATGGACTCTGAAATCAGGTCGTTTGAACGGGAATTAGTGAAACGCCACAAGCTTTTCAAAAGCGAAAAAGTGATCCTGAAAGCGATTAAAACATGTGCGAATGAAATCGTTCGCGAGAAAAGACGGCAAACGCTTCTCCGAAATATAGAAAAGCTAAAAACTATGCGAAGCGATCCATACGAAAATCAACTGATTGGCACTTTCGGGTTTATCGCGTGGTTCGAATCAAAGCTCCAATAACCTTCAGGATTAAAAATACCGGGGCGTTTCGGACTTATACTGAAGGTATTTTTCACCGAACCTGGAGGTCAGGTATTTTTCCTCGCCTAGAATAATGAAGTGATGAACAACCATCCCGTAGATCATCACCACGAGCAACAACAGGCTCGGGATAAAAAGGAAAGTTGCTGTATTCAGGAAAATAAAGCTGGCATACATCGGGTTGCGACTCATGCGGTAAATTCCGGTCGTGCGCAGGTCGTGCGCTCCCTGCGGTAATCCAATATGCGTAATCAGTCCCATCGAGAGGTAAGCCGGAACGATTATCAGGTTGGCGGGAATAAGAAAAACAACCGCCATCAACCGCTGCACGTCAGGAATACTTTCCTGAATCTGAAACGGGATCAGGCTGCGAAGGCCGGGCTTAACAGCTACAGCAGCAAATATTGCCCAAACGATGAACAGAAAAAACTTTCCGGTGTAGAAAAACAGCGGGTGAATTGTAGGTTTGCCCATGGCATGACGGCCATCTTTCGCCAGAAAAGCTCCCAACACAACCGTCGCCAAAATGGGCAAAACAATCAGGAAAGCCAGGCTATAGCCAATCCAGTCCATCAGATGGTCCCTTTATACTGATAACCCAAATCGGTCACAACCCGCTCGACTTCGGCCAAATTAAGCTTACCCGCTTTAATTTTCACCTGCGAAGTATTCCGGTCGGCTACCACTTCCTCAACGCCCTGAAGTTTGCCCAGGTTACGGGTTACAGCACTTTCGCAATGCGAACAGGTCATCCCTTCAACCTTGATTGTCTGAAATTTGTCAAGTGTCATTTTTCTATTCTTTTGAATTCGTTCAATTACATATCCTGAAACAATGGCCAGCCCAAGAAAAACAGATGCGGCGGCAGTAAGCCATCCAGGCAGCATTTCGTGCGTTTCGCCATGCATGGCGTGGTTCATTTTGCTCAAAATAAAATCGGCAGGAATAAACCAGTTGATCAGCAATCCAAACAACACGGCCCCGCCAATAATCGATCCGAGGTAAACCAGCATCGATTTACGGCCCATTGTTTTCCCGATCACCGTTATTGTTGCCACATTTGTTGCCGGTCCGGCCATCATAAATACAAGCGCTGCTCCCGGCGAAACGCCTTTCATGAGCAAAACAGCTGCAATCGGAATAGAACCGGTAGCACAAACATAAATAGGCACCGAAGCGGCTAAAACAATCAATATCTCCAAAATTCCGTAACCCTGAAACATGCTGAAAAAGTCGTCAGGCAAAAGAACGGAAATCAATGCGGCAACCAGGAAACCCAGGATCAGCCACTTGGCAATATCCTGAAGCAACTCAATGAATGCGTAATTTGCAGCGCGCACCAACGAATGTGTTTCTTTCGACGGCGGTGTATGGCAGCCACAGGAAGCATCGTCGCAGCTTGCTCCGGAATTGGTTGCTTTCTTCACGTCAAGCTTCAAACCGGCAAACATCGGATTAGTCTTAACCGCGGGCTTTGGCTTATCTTTCACCAGCCAGTTTGTAAGAATACCACCTAAAATTCCGGTTGTAAACGCTACAATCGGGCGTAAAACTGCAAAAGGCCAGCCCAACATCGAATAGGTCGCAAAAATGGAATCCACGCCAGTTTGCGGTGTCGAAATCAGGAAAGAGTTGGTAGCGCCTTTCGAGGCTCCGTTTTTGTAAAATGAAATTCCGGTCGGAATCACACCACAGGAACAAAGCGGCATCGGCACGCCTAGCAAAGAAGCATTTACAGCCGATTTAGCATTTGATTTTCCCAAATATTTATCGATGTGTTTCTGCGGAAAATAAACTTTCAGGAGCCCGGCAAAAACCAGCCCCAATAAAAGCCATGGTGCCATTTCCCTGAAAAGATATATCAGTTCGGAAAAATAATCAGTTACAAATTGCATCGTTTCTTCCCTCCTTTACCTTGTTTCTACAACTAACAAAAGTAGCACATTTAGAAATATACAGACATCTGCATATATTAATTTTACTGAAAGAAAACTGATGGCTTAGCGGATGACCTGACCGAGCTTTTCCCAAATGTCGTCGAGGAATAAAAACGGAACCTGAACGCTTTCAGGATTTTCCCCCATCCTGATCAGCACCAGATTCTGAGAAGGGACCACACAAACATATTGTCCGTTCTTTCCAATCCCGGCAATCATATCGCCCGGTCCGTGAGGTGCGTAGCTTCCATTAAAAACCAACTGAGTTTCGGGCAGCATATACGACTCTTTTCCATTGAGCCACCACAGATAGCCATAGCTTTTATTAATTTGCTGCGAAGGCGTGGTCATTTCGGTGAAGTAATTATGATCCCCCATCACAGTTTCTCCGGCCCATTTTCCGTTATTCAGGACCAGGAGGCCAAAGCGTGCCATCGAGCGTGCAGTGCTGAAATACACATGATCGTCATCAACCCATTGCCAAAAACCGTCCATCCCTATCTTATCGCTCAGCTTCAGGTTAAAATAGTTGTCAAAACTATCGTCAACAGCATTCGCCACCACCTGCTCCAGCAAAGTGTATGGGCCGTTGTGGTATGCCCAGCGATTGCCTGCATTAGCCTTATAAACAAGGTCGGCCGGAGCTGTTCCGTGACTATTGCTTACGCCGTCGTCAAGTCCGGTAGTCATTGTTAGCTGATTCCTGATGGTTATTTTGCTTTCCTGATCTGCTGTTTCCGAAGTCCATCCAACACCCAGATAATCCGAAGTCTTATCCTCAATTTTCAGGAAGCCTTCTTCCTGGGCTTTACCCACAATGAAGGAAGTGAGCGTTTTCCCGGCAGAAGCCCAGTACCAAACCGACGACTGGTCGAAAGGAGCCAGTCCCAATATGTTTTTACCAAAATATGATTCGATAACAATTTTACCATCCTTCAAAACGATGAAAGCCCTGGTTCCATTGTCATTTAAAAGTTGCAGAAGCGCGGGTATTTCTGTTGTATTCCAGCCCAGTTTATCGGGAGAAACTTTTTGCCATTCCGCTCCGGTATCAGGAGGGAAATAGAGGTTCGCCTGAGGATTCTCAGGATCAGCATCCGAATTTGCCTTTTTGCACGAAAAAGCAACGACCAGCAATATCAGTAAACCCAGCAGCTTGTTCATACCCGAAAGTTTTATTGCAGCACCTGATTAAACAGAACGAGGCCGCCTTTTCAGGAAGCCTCGTGCCAATTTTAATATTTAATTAATTAACCTTTAATGGTCTGTTCGCAAGCTGCTTTCAATTGTTTCGCAGTTGCATTTTCCGGGTCGTATTCCAGTGCTTTGTCGATGATTGGCAAAGCTTTTTTGAACTCGTCCTTTGCTTTAGCTTCAGCATCTTTATACTGCTGATCGGTTGTTTTGTACTTATTGGCAGCTACATCGGCGGCAGCTTCTTTCAAAATTTTGGCACCATTTGAGTAGAAAACATTGGCTTCCTTCAGATAAACAATGGCTAGCATACCCTTCACCTTACTGTCGTTTGGCGAAGCTGCAAGTGCATCTTCCAGCGTTTGCTTGTACTCGTCGTCCTTCTTCAGGAGTTTGTATGCGTTTGCCTTGTACAAATAAGCAGTCTCCTTCTTGTAATCAAGCTTAATTGACTCATCGAACATAGCAATAGCTTTGTCGAAACTCTTTGTTTGATAAGCACAATAGGCCATATTGTATACCATTGCGGTATCTTTAGGTTCATCGCCCCATTTGCTTAAAGCCTGATCGTAAAGTTTCAGAGCGGTCGGATAGTCTTTGTTTCTCAACGCTTCGT
Source organism: Bacteroidota bacterium (assembly GCA_023393265.1). GTDB lineage: Bacteria > Bacteroidota > Bacteroidia > Bacteroidales > Prolixibacteraceae > Aquipluma. The sequence goes on from JAEWME010000031.1 coordinate 5,072, forward strand.
TTCCTTCATTTTTGAAATCAACAGCGGTTTTTTCATCCTGCGCAAAACCTGCCAGCACTCCAAAACTAAACACAATAGCTAAAAAAAATCTTTTCATAACAACTATTAATTTTTATTAGGTTTCAATTAATACTCTTTGCTTTAGTTCTTACTGATCTTCAAAAATAACAATTAAGAACAAAAAACCTACGAAAAAATAAGCCTGATTCAGTTTTTTTAACAAGTATTTACAGAAATAAGCACTCAAAAATCAAGGATTAAACAAATCCGGAGTGAAATATCCAAGTATATTTTTGACCATTTCCATGCCCGATTTTGCCTCCTGATTTTCGGAGTCTGACTCCAGTACCAGCGCATAATCATTCATAGCATCACCCCAGTTCTGCATCCGGTAATGAATTCGCCCGCGCAACAGAAAAGCCTGATAGTCTGATAAATTTTCCTGAATATACTGATTCACCAATTCGAGCGATTGCTCAACCTGGTTGTTCTGATACATCGCGAATGCTTCTTGCAATTTATTTTCCATCCTGAAGTATTTTTTGCGCCAGTTTAATCAGCCCGCGAAACAGTAATAACACCTTTCACACTTCGAAGTTTATTCATCAGAAAATCGAGGTGATCGAGCCCGTTTACAAACACCCGCAACGTTCCTTCAAAATCGCCGTTAACCGAATCGATATTAATCGACCGCATTTGAACGCCAATATCTTTTGCCAAAACGTGTGAAATCTGTTCAATAATACCAATCTCATCGGTTCCAGATATCCTGATGGTAGCCTGAAATGAATTCCGCTTTTTCGTGTCCTGCCACTTGGCTTTGATTACCCGGTAAGGGTATCGCTCGACCATTTGCCGGGCATTGGGACAGGTTTCCCTGTGTATTTTTATGCCATCGCCAATGGTGACAAAACCAAAAATGTCGTCGCCAAAGATTGGATTACAGCAAGGTGCCAGCTTATAAATCACATTTTTGATGTTGTTGTCGATTACCAGATAATCGTCGCCTCCCGAAAATTCGAGATCCTGAACTTTGTCTTTCGGTAAAATATCTGCGATCAGTTGTTTGGCGGTTTCTTCTTTCTTCT
>JAEWME010000039.1 GCA_023393265.1 Bacteroidota bacterium
CCCTGCCGGGAAATATGTTTTGGCGGGAAAACTGGAGATCGATTCCCCAGGTTCTGCCTTCAGCCATTTGTTTAAAATAGTATTCCTGGGTGAAGTGGTCTTCAGGATGCAGCACAAGTAAAACTTCCTCGAAACCGGCAAGGTGTGCATTGAACAACTGATAGTCGATGAGTGATTTTCCGGCCTCTCCCACCCCAATCATTCCTTTGGTTATCGTGTCCGCCTGCTGAATCAACTTTTGATCCACATCCTGAACTTCAGCTTCCTTTTTCATTCTCGAGGCAGCACCACCCGCCATAATGATTATTCTTTTCTTCATAAGCATGTTGTTTGCAGACCAAGCTTAAAACTCATTAGCTATAAACTCTGAAAACTGTTGTTCTTTTGCCAGATATAATTTCAGGAGCATTATTTGATTTTGTCCTCTCAGTAAATTGTGGCCTTCATACTTTGCCCCGTAATAACTATCGTTATTCAAATAATCACTGATGAATCTTAATGCCTGCATGTAAATCATAAACTTACCCGCATAGATTATCGACTCTTTCTCAACTTTAGAAAGTTCATCTTTCATTTCACTTAAATACCCTTCTACAATCGCTTTAAAAAAGTCTGTACGTACCTGGATTTTATTAAAATCTTTCTCTTCTTCGCTAACCGGCGAAAGATATGTCCGCATCATGTCTCCAACATCGCTGATGAAATATCCCGGCATTACAGTATCCAGATCTATCACACAAAGCCCCTTATCGTTGACATCAAAAAGAACATTGCTGATTTTCGTATCGTGGTGTGTAACCCTAAGTTTAAAGTCTTTCAAACGGGTTATCTCCTTGTATCCCTCAACAATATCCTGGTTATCCATTAAAAATTGAATTGCCTCTTTTGCATTTTCCTTCCGGGAAGGATCAGGATTTTTTAAGCTATCAAGAAACTGCTCAAACCTTAGGGTAAGGTTGTGAAAATCCGGAATCGTTGTTTTTAGTTCGTTCGTGTCTATTCCAGACAGTAATTTGGTAAACTTTCCAAATTGCCGGGCTGCCTCATAGGCTTGAACCGGCTTCTGCAATTCATTGTGGGTGACCGATCCTTCGATGTAACTGAAAAGCCTGAAATATTCACCTTCAGCACTTTTTATCATGTCGCTGCCATTTGTAGCCTTTACCGGAGAAGTAAACAGGTAATCCGGGTATTTGCCAGTCAGGTAATCGTTGATCAGCCGGATGTTTGAGGTAATATCTTCAGGTCGTTTAAATACATTGTCGTTGATCTTTTGAAAAACAAAATTCCGGCCTGTTCCCGTGTCTTTGATTATCCATGTTTTATTGATAAGACCGTCACCTAATGGTTTTATATCATAGGCATCGGTGTCAAAGCCAAAAGCTTTTAAAATACTTGATGTGTTGGTCATTTGTTACTTTATTTTTAAATGATTTAGTCTTGTCAAAAATATGTTTGGTTTGAATCGTTACTTAAAACTTCCACCGGACAAAAGCTTCTATTGCTTCATATTCGGCCAGGCCTAAAGCATTGTATATTTCGGCTGTACGGCTGTTCCTATCTTCTGCCCTCTGCCAAAATTCCCGGTTATCTGTACCTTGAAATACAGCACCGTCTTTTTGAGATTGATGTTTAAAAATGCCGTACCGTTTCTTTAATACCTGGTCGGGGCTCATCGGCACGGCCATCTCGATCTGATCAATATTCCATTCCTGCCAGGCACCGCGGTACAGCCATACCCAACAATCTTTCATATATTCTTCGTGCTTCAGCCGGGTTACAGCAGTCATAATTGCATCCAGGCAAACTTTATGCGTTCCGTGTGGGTCAGCTAAATCACCGGCAGCAAAAATCTGATGGGGTTGGATTCCGGAAATCAGGTCGACAATAATCTGGATATCACTGTCGCCTAATGGTTTCTTCTCCGATAAACCTGTTTCATAAAACGGCATATTCAAATAATGAACCCGATCTTCAGGGATACCGACAAACCGACAAGTGTTGTAAGCTTCTCCTTTACGGATCAGTCCTTTTACATATCGAATAAATTCAATATCCTTTTCCCCGTATTGTTTTGTTTCTAGGAATTTGAACGCCTTATCATATAGTTCCAACGAATGCTCATCTGTTATCCCGAAATGCTCATTAAATTCTTTGATGAATTCAATAAACCGCAAAGCTTCATCATCCGCCACAGCAATATTACCTGAAGTCTGATAAGCTACGTGAACTTCATGCCCCTGATCAGCCAGCCTTTGAAATGTACCTCCCATTGAAATGATGTCGTCGTCAGGATGGGGACTAAAAATAAGTACCCGTTTTCTGGCTGGTTCAGCCCTTTCCGGCCGGTTTGAATCATCGGCTCCCGGCTTGCCGCCCGGCCAACCGGTAATCGTTCGTTGCAACATGTTAAAAACATCGATATTCAGATCATACGAATCACCATACAAGGCCAATAAATCGCTTAATCCGTTTTCATTGTAATCAGCATTGGTCAGCTTCAGAATTGGTTTACCGCAATTCAATGAAAGCTGTGTTACGGCCTTTTTCAGCAAATTATCGTTCCAATCGATGTTTTCGACCAGCCACGGCTCATTAAACCGTGTAAGCAAAGAAGCACATGCTTCATCAATAGCAAACTCAACATTGTTGTGCCCCTGGAGATAGGATGCCGGTATTGTTTCGGCTACAGGGCCTTCCACCGAGGACCTGATAATTTCTGCCTTTTGTTCTCCCCAAGCCAGAAGGACGATTCTTTTGGCTTCCAAAATCGTACTGAGCCCCATGGTAATCGCTTTTTTGGGAACGTTTGCGATCCCCCCAAATTCTTTGGCCGCATCAGAGCGTGTTTTGGCATCCAGGGTAATTAACCGGGTAACCGAATTAATATGTGACCCTGGCTCGTTGAACCCAATATGCCCATTTCTCCCGATTCCCAACAGTTGAAAATCAATTCCTCCTAAGGCATCAATTTTCCGGTCATATTCTTCACAATATTGTTTCAATGAATTTAATGGAACTGTGCCATCCGGTACATGGTAATTTTCAGGAAAAATATCGATATGATCAAACAAGTTTTCGCGCATGAACCGGATGTAACTTTGGGGAGATTCAGCCGGAATTCCGTAATACTCATCTAGGTTGAAAGTAATTACGTTTCTGAAACTCAGCCCTTCTTCTTTGTGCAAACGAATAAGTTCATGATATACTTTTTTTGGCGTTGAACCGGTAGCAAGCCCTAACACAACATCCTCTCCTTCAGATTGCTTTTTCTTTATTAAATCAGCAATTTCCTGTGCTACCCGGGCCGATGCTTCCAGTGAACTGGGATAAACGGTTAAAGGCACTTTCTCGTACGTAATGTGTGTGTGTTCAATTAAACTGGTGTAAGACATATTATTCAAATTTTCTGTATTAATCATTTAATCTTTCATTAGTCGCTCAACCTTTATCAGGTTGTCAAATTTTCATTCCACTTATTTTGGCTTAAACCTTAAGATAAATATTCAAAACCCAATGACGACTCAGCTATTTTATAGCAGAAGCATCGTAATTAAGCACCTCAAAAGGCGCTAATTTAATAGTGACGGCTTTTCCTGCGACAGCTTCTATTTCTGGCTTAGACGAATCGGCTTTCCAGGGAATTTTGAGCATGTATTTCGTCGCAGCATTAGCAGGAAGTTCAAAAGCTTTTGCGATGTCAATGCTAAAAGTAGCTGGTTGGTCAGAAGGATTCCGCAATGTGAGAGTACCCTGATTTTCGTTCCATGCTGCCCAGCCATAAACCTCTCCTTCCTCCGGATTTCCTCCAATCCAATGGGTATCTGCAAGTATTGCTTTATGTGCCCTTGACCACAAAGCGGATTCCGCCAGTATATCCCAATCCTGAGAATTGAGCAAGTCCCAGCTTATATAAAGTTCCTGAATACCTGTCCCGCTGCCGAAATAGGAATGTATCTCATTCCTGATGTCCCCTGTATCATAATTCATCTCACCGGGTTCGCCATTTTTGGCGATACAAATTCCATGTAACATGATTGAATTCAGTGGGTACAATGGTGCTTTTGAAACGATGTTTTTGTAGGTTTCCCCATCACGGTATGTAATCCATTGCTCACGTTTTGTTCCTGTGTCGGCAAATGAAACGTCTGCACTTCCCCGCCAGATCGAATTGGCATACCAAAGGAAAAAAGGAGATGGCCAGGTCCCAACAGTCATGTTGATAAACAAATCAGGATTAGCTTTTCTCAACTCTCCTGTAAGACGAAACAAAGCATCGATATCTTTTTCAAATTTATTGCCGTTAAGTCCGTTTGCAGCGCCAATCCCATCAAACTTGAAATAAGTGGCACCGTTTCGTTCAATCCGGTTCATGCAAACTTCCTTGAACCGGGAATAGTAATTTGAGCCAGCCAGCGAAAACCCATTATCATTGGTTTCAAATCCCTGTGTTTTGCCATACTTCAGGCGTTCAGTCTTTTCAGGATCATATCCCCCCCACGGAGAGATCCACATCCCGATACTCGACTTGTACTTTTTAGCTTCCGCGGTCAGGAGATCGAAACCATTTGGGAAACCGCTATTAAATTGCCACAAGGTAGAATTATTGTCCCAACCGTCATCGAAAACAAACCCCGATAAAACTACTCCACGCCTGGTGGTCAAACTATCGCCAATATGACTAATCACATTCAGGCACTTTTCCTCATTGAGCTTCAATTCACTGTATGATATATCGAACCATGAATTATAATGCAGGTACTGCACGTAAGGATGCGCCCGTTCACGCTCAACGTAATAAAGGAATCCACGTCTCATCTGATCCTTAGGAACAACCCCCATTGTAATTGTACTTGTATATAGTTCATTGTTCGTAAGTCCACTGTAGCGTGGAAGGCGGAATTTTATATTGTCAACGTCACCTTGTTCTTCCAGGGAAACTTTCGTCATCGGATTTTCAGATGCAAAAAAGAAATTACCGAAAGTTGCCGGTGATCCATCTACAGTCCCGGCTCCGGTTAAAATAAAATCTACCTCCTTTTTTGAGAACTTATCAAAAAAACTTTTAATCTCGGCCCGATTAGAATTAATTACATCAAAGGTTTTCTTCCATACTGCTGGTTGTTGAGCAATTTCTTTTGCGGTATATTCACCTTTAATCTCAGTAATACTTTTACTTGTATTCATCTTACGAATTGATATTTGTACCTATATTATATTTCGAATCAAATTAGTAATATTTCACTTTCTTTCGATTACAAATAAAATGAAATGTTTTTTAATTACAAATAAAATAATAAACAAATTTTAAAGTTTCATTTCGCATGAATGCAAATAAACCATAACAATATCTTTTTCTGATATTTATAAATAGTTGGAAATTAAACCAAACAATACTTATCTTTGCAGTAACCTTTGCTTTTGTATCTTAAAATGATTTGTTACGTTTCAATTGTATATAAAAGAATAAATACAAAACACCAAACAATAAAATAAATCCATTAGACACAGAAAAGGTTTATTCTTAACTAATTAATTTTAAGATTATAAATAAGGTTTTATCTTTGAGCAAAAATTATATCAGATGACGAAAGAGACCACGACACCAGAAAGAAGGGATTATATTTTGCAAGAATTGAAAAAGAACGGGAACATCAAAGTCAAAGACATAAGTGATCGATTTAATGTCTCTGAAGTTACGATTCGAAAGGATCTTGAACTTTTTGAAAAGAAAAACCTTTTATTGCGTGTCAGAGGAGGAGCTATAAGACTGAATAATAGCTTCATGAACGATGATAACTCAATCACCGAAAAGCAACAAAAAAATTACAAAGAGAAACAGTTAATCGGGAAAGCAGCTGCAGCACTCATCAATGAAAATGATACGATCATTTTAGATTCAGGCACAACAACCTTAGAAATTGCAAAGAACCTCCAAAAGTTTCAAAACCTTTCGATTATTACAAATGCTTTGAATATTGCAATTGTTTTAAATGATTACAAAAGATTCTCTGTGATTATTCCGGGAGGATATCTAAGAGAGAAGTCCCTGTCACTGGTTGGGCCAATCGCGGAGTCATTTTTAAAAAATTTCTATTGCGATAAGCTTTTCCTGGGTATTGATAGTTTCAATCTGGAAGGAGGTGTTTCTACTCCAGACTTAGAAGAAGCAAGCATGAATCAAACCATGATTTCAGTTTCAAAGGAGGTTATTGCTGTCTTTGATTCAAGCAAGTTTAATAGACGAGGTTTTGCAACTATTGCCCCAATAACTAGGATTAGTACAGTAATAACAGACGCTGGCATTGATCCTAAAATGAAAATGGATCTGGAACGATTGGATATTAAAGTGATTATTGCACAATAGAGATTGATTGAACTTACTTTTTTCCTTTTCAGAGTAGCTAAAATCTATACCTAATTCTTTTATCCACCTAATTGTCAATTGATCCCAATTGATCCTGATCCCCCATTTGGTGTATAATTTGACACTTTCAGAAAATAAAAAAGCGCTTAAACCTTTGATTTAAGCGCTTTTAGTTTCAATTGATTCTTTAATTTGTGACCCAGCTGGGACTCGGACCCAGGACCCCATCCTTAAAAGGGATGTGCTCTACCAGCTGAGCTACTGAGTCATCCTTGTGTGCTTTTGTTTTTCAAAAGCGGTTGCAAAGGTAACCGCTATTTTTGTATTTCCAAGCCTTCCATTCATTTAATCCACAAAAAGTCTCTCTTTTTATAAACATCCATTTGTTAGTAATCAATTAAGCAGTCCGCAGAAAATAATATAATTTTGCCCAACGAACCACAAAATCAATCAAGTGAAAAATAAAGTCGTCGTTATCACCGGGGCATCGTCGGGAATTGGCCGGGCACTTGCAATCGAGTTTGCCTCGAAAGGAGCCCGTCTGTCGCTTGGAGCCCGCCGCACCGAACTATTGGAAGAACTTCGAAAAGAACTGCCCGATACCGAAATCCTTATTCAGGCGACAGATGTGAGCAAAGAAGAAGACTGCCAAAACCTGATCGAAGCCACGGTCAAGCATTTCGGGAAAGTCGACATACTAGTTAATAATGCCGGAATTTCGATGCGCGCGTTGTTTGAAGAAGTCGATCTGAAAGTGATCAAGCAATTGATGGATGTAAACTTCTATGGCACTGTTTACTGCACCAAATATGCCCTACCCTATCTCCTGAAAACCAAAGGTAGCCTTGTCGGCGTAATTTCCATTGCCGGATTTGTGGGTTTGCCCGGAAGAACCGGTTATTCTGCATCTAAATTTGCCATCCGTGGATTTCTGGATACCGTGCGCATCGAAAACCTAAAAAAAGGATTGCACGTACTGATAGCTGCGCCGGGCTTTACAGCTTCCGAAGTACGCAAAGCAGCACTAACAGGCGATGGGTCCAAACAAGGCGAAACGCCAAGAAATGAAGAAAAAATGATGTCGGCGGAAGTATGCGCAGCCCATATCGTAAAAGCAATCGAAAGGCGCAAGCGGCAACTAATCCTTACTTTCATGGAAGGTAAACTAACAGTCTTACTCGGGAAATTCTTCCCTTCGTTACTCGATCGGCTGACATACAGCCACATGGCCAAGGAACCGAACTCTCCATTTAAATAACCATAATCGAAAATGATAATCACCGAGACTAAAATCAGGGTTTATTATGAAGACACCGACCAGATGGGCGTTGTTTACTACGGAAATTATGCGCGTTATTACGAGATCGGACGCACAGAAATGATTCGCGAGCTTGGATTCACCTACCGCCAAATGGAAGAATCAGGCATCATGCTACCTGCCAGAAGCCTTAAGATAAATTACCTGAAACCGGCGTATTACGACGATTTGCTAACGATACGCACCATTGTGGATAGCATACCAAAAGTAAAATTTCCGATCAGGACAGAGATTTATAACGAAAAAGGTGAATTGATTAATTCGGGAGAAACAGTACTGGCATTTTTTAACCAAAGTACCAACAAACCAATTGCTGCACCAAAATTCTTCGTCGAGAAGCTGACTAAAATTTTCAATGAGATGAAAAGCTAAAAACTACATCGGTCCCAGTGTCAGGCTTTTCTGGATAACAACAAATGCAGTTACAAGTACAAAAAGAACGATAGCAACACCCGCCATCTTATTGATCCACCACAAAATCCGGAGATTGATTTTATGCCGAAAAAGGCTCACAATGCCCGAAAGCGAAAACCACCAAAGAAATCCGCCCAATGTAATCCCAAAAATGACAAAGAATGAATGATATGGGTGTTCGAGACTGATTGCCACGCCTGAACTGGTAAAAACCGCCAGAAAAACAAACACAGTCAGCGGATTCGAGAATGTCAGTAAAAACGTGGAAACAATATCCTGAAAATGAGTATTTCCCCGTAATTTATTACGACGAAGATCGGTTACAGGATCCTTGAAAAATATATGAACTCCAAGAGCCAGCACGATGATGGCACCCATTACCTGGAAAAAAATTTCGTGTGATCGGATAAAATCGATGACAAAAGTGAGGCTAAAACCGGCAATGATCGCGTAAACTGTATCGGATAAGGTAGCACCGATGCCCGATAAAAGACCTGCAATCCGGCTTTTATTGACGGTGCGCTGGATAACCAAAACGCCAATGGGGCCCAGAGGGATGGAAACCAACAACCCGATTAATATTCCCTTCGCAATTAATGTAAAAACCATGAAGCAAAAATAAACGATTTTACGGTTTATTCCCACCATCTGCTTTATTGGACAAAATTTTATATGCCGCCCTGCCTTTTCAGGTTAAATTCGTATTTTTAAATTTCTAAATCAACGTTTAAATCTGCATAAATGGAAGAACTGGCTGTTGGCACACGAGTCGAGCATCCGAGATACGGAGAAGGCATCGTCAGCAAAAACAAAATCACGTCGTACGAAATATTTTTTGAGCGTGGAGGCAAAATGGAGATCGCAAAAAGATCGGAAGATCTGGAGGTGATAGACGTTCCGCAAGAAAAACCGCGCACCGGACTTACCCTGAACGAAGTTGAAAAAGTTCTCAGGATGGTGCTTGACGAGCAAGGTGCGCTTCAGGAGGTTGTGCCGCTTGGCGATAAATGGGCCGGTGGTAATATGATTTTGCAACCGGGTAATGAAACCCTGAAATCCAAAGAAATCCCAATCGAAACTTTTTTCCATAAAATCGTGATGGTGCGCGACAAACTTCGTGTGCTGGAACAAAACATCAACGCGCACGAAAACCTTACAGATGAAGAAAAGGTTAATCTTCAGCAGTACATCACCCGTATCTACGGATCACTCACAACTTTCAATGTTTTATTTGCCGACAAGGAGCATTATTTTATTGGATCAAAATCATAAATATCATGAAAAAAATATCTGTCATCCTGATAATTCTCAGTATATGCATCACAACTATGGCACAAGACTTTAAACTGAAGGTGTGGCCCAATGGAGCTCCCGACAGCAATGGAATGACGCAGCCAGAAGAACTATTTGACGGCAAGCGGGTTCGAAATGTATCGGTAGCCGAGATGTATGTATACTTACCCAAAATGGGCATCAACACGGGAGCGGCCGTGGTTATCTGCCCCGGCGGCGGCTACATCATGGAAGCAATGGACCACGAAGGTTACGACATGGCCGCATGGCTTGCCAGCCAGGGTGTTGCCGGAATCGTACTGAAATACCGACTTCCATACGGGCACGACCAAATTCCGCTTGAAGATGCGCAAAGGGCCATTCGGATCGTTAGGCAAAAGGCCGCAGAATGGGGAATCAACCCGTCGAAAATTGGGATTGCCGGTTCATCGGCTGGCGGGCACCTTGCCTCAACTGCCGGAACAAAATTCGACTCTGGCAAACCCGATGCTACTGATCCGGTTGAAAAATTCAGTTGTAAGCCAAACTTCATGCTACTGCTTTATCCGGTTATCACGTTTAAAGAAGAATTTGGTCACATGGGTTCGCGCACCAACCTCATCGGACAGGGAAACAACTGGGATATGGTGGCGAAATATTCAAACGAACTGAATGTTTCAGCGCAAACGCCACCCACATTTATGGTACTTTCCGACGACGACACTGCTGTACCGCCGAGAAATTCAGTAGAATTTTACCTGGCACTGAAAAAATACAACATTCCGGCTGAAATGCACATCTTCAGGGAAGGCGGCCACGGCTTTGGGATGTACAAGAAAAACCTGCCGGTTGACCAGTGGCCCAACCTTTTTATGGCATGGCTTAAAGCGCAGGAAATCATTAAATAAAATAAATCCGCAATAACCTGACAAGCAACTGGTTTTGGCGATTCATTTAGCTTTTTCATAATTTAAATTGAATGCTAAATCACTGCTGATTTTCAAACTCCAGGCACTTCAAACTTTAGTTCACTTTAGGCACTTATATGTACGCAAACACTCATCCGGTCAGGGTATTCAAATTTTGTCCAAGGTGCGGTTCTGCAAAATTCGCAGCTACCGGAAACCGGTCATTCCTTTGCGCCGATTGCTCGTTCAATTATTGGGTAAATGCTTCGGCCGCTGTTGCAGTTCTACTGTTTAACGACTCAGGAGAACTGCTGGTAACCCGCCGTGCAGTGGAACCATATAAAGGCATGCTCGATTTACCTGGCGGTTTCGTCGACCCGATGGAAACAATGGAACAAGCGGCAAACCGTGAGATTAAAGAAGAACTCGGGATTGACATTCATTCTTTGAAATACTTCTGTTCGTTTCCCAACGAATATATTTTCTCCGGATTTTCCGTTTATACCATCGACATGGCTTATCTGGCAAAAACGGAGAACTTCGGTAAAATGATTGCGATGGACGACATTGCCTCATTTGAATTTATCAGGCCGGGCGACATCGATATGAACGAGTTGCCCTCCATTTCCATGAAAAACATCGTCAAAGAACTCATTCAACGTGAAGGAACCTATTAGTACCCGGTTGGCAGCATTGCGTGCCGAAATGAAAAACCAGAACTTGCAAGCCTATCTGATTTTTGGCACAGATCCGCACCTGAGCGAATATTTGCCGGAACGCTGGCAAACCCGCTCGTTTATCTCCGGATTTACCGGATCAGCCGGAATGGTCATCGTCACTCCTGAAAAGGCTGCATTGTGGACCGATTCGCGCTATTTTCTTCAGGCCGAAATGGAATTGGGCGGAACCGGAATCGAACTTGTAAAAATGCGCACGGCTGGCCATCCGGAACCGGCAGAGTGGCTTAAACAACAGTTACAGCAGGGCGAAATTGCCGGAACTGACGAATGGTGTATTTCCACCGGGCAATTCTGCGGAATGAAAAACCAACTCGAAAGCTCAGGTATTTCGTTGATTGAATCAGGAGACTTGCTGGATAAAATCTGGGAGAACAGGCCAAAACTGCCTGATGCACCAGTCTTTGAGCACGAACTTCGGTATGCCTGCACTTCCAGAAGCGAAAAGATAGCGCAAATCAATGCAGAACTTACGAAACTGGGAGCAGACATGCAGGTTGTTACTGCGCTCGACGATTTGGCGTGGACACTCAACCTGAGGGGAAGCGATGTGGAATGCAACCCCGTATTTCTGGGCTATGGCTGTATCTCGAAAAACGAATCGGTACTGTTTATCAACCAGGGAAAGATTTCTCCGGAGCTATTGCAAAAACTTCAGGATGAGAAAATTACCATAATCGGCTACGAAAAACTTACGGAATACCTGCAAAAACTTGCACCTAACACCCGCATACTAGTCGATCCCGATAGAACGAGCCAGGCCATCGTGGCACATATTCCTGAAACATGCCAGATTATTGAAGGTTTGTCTGTTCCATGCGCCCTGAAAGCCATCAAAACAGCGGATGAAATCAGCAACATCAGGCAAGCCATGCGCAAAGACGGAGCTGCCATGGTTGAATTTCTCTACTGGCTGAACGAAAACATTGGAAAAAATGCTATCACCGAATATACTGTTGCCGAAAAACTTACTTTTTTCAGGGAGAAACAGCCCGGATACAAAGGAATCAGTTTCTTTCCCATTGTTGGATATAAAGCACATGGAGCCATTGTACACTTTCATGTGAGTCAGGAGAATGCACTTCTGATAGAAAAGGACGGCTTTCTGCTCTTCGACTCGGGCGGACAGTACCTCGACGGCACCACCGATATTACCAGAACAATAGCCTTGTCTGAATTGACAAAACAGCAAAAGATCGACTTCACGTTGGTTCTGAAAGGCATGATTGGACTCACATTAGCAAAATTTCCGGTTGGAACGAGAGGTTATCACCTCGACATTCTGGCGCGAAAACCACTTTGGGAAAAAGGCCTCAACTATGGTCACGGAACAGGTCACGGGGTCGGCTATTTCCTGAATGTCCATGAGGGACCGATGAGCATCAGGCAAGAGTTTAACGAGCGAAAAATTGAAGCTGGAATGGTTTTATCGAATGAACCAGCGTTGTACCGACCTGACGAATACGGACTGCGCACCGAAAACATGATTGTTTGCCGGAAATCGGAATCAGGTGAATTCGGCGAATTTCTCGAATTTGACACATTAACGCTTTGCCCCATCGACACAAAAGCAATCGATAAAAGCCTGATGAATTCCGAAGAGATTGAATGGCTAAACAATTATCACAAAATGATTTATGAGAAATTATCACCATTACTAAGCGAAGAAATAAATTTTTACCTGAAGAAGCTTACGGAAGCTATTTAGTCGTAAATTTACCAAACTAAAAATTATAACCACCCAAAACTTATGTCTCTTAGCTTTTCACCCCGTCAAACCAAAGAGATTCCGCTCGATGGTTTTTCCGCAGATCATTTTTTGATTGCTGCCCTTATCTCAGCCCATCAGCTTGGATGGGAAATCGGGCAAAAATCCAAAAACGGCTTTGTCGCCTATTCAAAAATTTCTATGAGTTCCTTTGGCGAGGAAATAAAACTACAGATCGGAGAAACGGCAGCAACCATCCAAAGTGGTTGTTTGGGCACGCAAATTATCGATTGGGGAAAAAACAAGGAAAACATCGATAAATTTTGCCGAACGCTTTCTTTGGTGAAACAATCGCTAACGGAAGAAATGCTGATTGAAGAAATCGAAAAACTTGAGCTGGCTGATCTGGACGAAAAACTTCAGGAAGAAAATAAAACAACCGTCAGAAGTAGTTTTGCAGCAATATTTTCACTTTTCAAACCTACGCAAGGCTATTTTATCACGCCACTTCTAATCGATCTGAATATTCTGATTTTTTTAATCATGTCGGTTTCGGGTGTGAATGTAATTATACCCTCAGGCGATGATTTGCTGCAATGGGGCGCCAACCTGAGGCCGATGACTATGGACGGACAATGGTGGCGACTGATTACAAGTACGTTCATCCACATTGGCATTATTCATTTGCTAATGAATATGTATGCTTTGCTCTACATTGGGCTTTTGCTCGAACCATACGTTGGCAAAATAAGGTTCTTATTCATCTACCTGACAACCGGTTTTCTGGCAAGCCTTACCAGCCTGGGATGGAACGAATTGACGATCAGCGCCGGTGCTTCCGGTGCCATTTTCGGCATGTATGGCGTTTTTATTGCGTTGCTGACAACAAACATTATCGACAAAGGAGCCCGGAAAGCGCTTTTAGTAAGTATCCTGATTTTTGTACTTTATAATCTTCTGAACGGACTAAAAGGTGGAATTGACAATGCAGCTCATATTGGAGGGCTGGTTTCAGGAATTATTTTAGGCTATACTTTCATTCCGTCTATCAAAAAATCCGATGACCCAATTCTTGAATCCGCCCTTATCGGCATCGTGATATTTGGCATTGCCATCGGGTCGGCATTCTTTATCCGGAATATCAGGCCTTATGAAATTAAAGAATACGATAAAGGAATGCAGGAATTTGCGACCTGGGAAAAAATGGCTCTCGGATTCTATCAACTGCCGCCAGATACGCCGAGATCGAGAATGTTGTATGAAGTTGGTACGAACAGTGTTTATTACTGGCAAGTAAACGAAAAATTGATTAACGAACTGGACCGGCTGTATCTTCCTCAGGCCGTTCACGAACGAAATCAAAAATTACTGAATTACTGCCAGCTTCGTATTCAGTTTTGCCGGGTATTATACAAAGCAATCGACGAAGAAACCAATACCTACGGAACACTCATTGATGAGCTTAATCAAAAAATTGAAGCTTCATTAAACGACCTGACTGGCGAAAAAGCCGGTAACGAAAATTCGAACCACAAATAACACCGCGAAAAAGAGAGCTAAACGATCGAAAAATCTATTTTGTCTTCTGCTGATAACCAATCAGGAAACACAATAAAAATCAGTCTCATAGTCCTCAATAATCAATGGCAAAGCTTTCCCATTTGATTGGCCAGGCACTTTTAGACATTCTGCTTGACGAAATCGGAGCAGGCTGGTGTTTAATGATCAACTCAATCAGATTTTTGGCTGTAATTGGTACACTGCAGAAGATGAAAATTCTGTTCAAACAAACCATCCGGAAGCATCTCATATTTCAGAAGAAATAGGGTGTCGAAGCCGGTTGTATTTTCGCCGCATTCGTTTACCTTTGGTTGCTTTTTCCTGAAAGATAAAGCCTGACAAGACCGTAAATAACGAAACCTGAAAAAAGATAAAGAAATGAAGATGATGAAATTGACTATTTTCAGTCTGGCAATTCTTGCTCTCGCATCGTGTGCCGAAAAAAAACAGCATACTCCGGGTGTTTACGACCCCGAAGCCGTCAAACTGAACAACCGCGGAGTGAGGCTTATGGAGCAATACAAAAATGACAGCGCCCTGATTTTCTTCGATAAAGCGATCGACACCGACGAGACCTATTACTTGCCGCATTCAAACAAAGTAAACCTTTATATGAGCCAGCGCGACTACAAGATGGCTATGAAGGAAAGCGAACTGGCCGTTGAGAAAAAACCGGATCTGGCTGAAGGATGGACGATGGCCGGAATGCTGAGAGATAAACTGGGAGATTCGATAACTGCCAACAAATATTACCAGAAAAGCATCGAACTTTTTGAAAAACGAATTGCTGATTCTACACAACGGGAGAAAATTGTACCCAACCGTATTTTCTACGCCATTTCATTAATTCTTTCTGGAAAAAAAGAAGAGGGAAAAGAAGAGCTTCTGAAACTGAAAGAAGAAAAACCTAACAGCCAAATGATAGAGGAACTTCAAAATATCAACCGAAAAGATTTCATTGATAAATTTTTCTTTTGATTGTGCAGAATCCGAAAAAAGATACTAATAAAAAACCTTCTCCGGCTTTTGCCAAAGAAGGTTTTTTTATTTCCTGTGAATTCAATTATTTCACGTATTCAGCATTCTGAAGAAATTCCAGCGATTGTTTCACACCATCAATTGGATTGGTATTAAACTCTTCCACTTCGACAATGTAATGTTTCATACCGGCCTTTTCAGCTACGTCGAAAATCGGTTTGAAATCCATCTTGGCATCTGGTCCGCCGAGTTCTCTCACATCTTTCACATGCCACAATTCGAAACGGCCCGGATAAGCGTTAAAATAGTCAACCGGATTCTTTCCGCCTTCAGTAATCCAGTAAAGGTCCATTTCGAACATCACTTTAGCCGGATCAGTATGCTGTAGCATGTAGTCATAAATAGTCTGACCTTCCACATCAGCAAATTCGCCTGAGTGGTTATGGTAACCAAAACGAATACCAGCTTCGTTACATTTTTCGCCAATGGCGTTAAAATAATCGCAGTAGCGTTGTACGCCAGCCAGACTTTCGTATCCAACCTTGTCCATAAAAGGCTGAACAATGTATTTCACACCAGCGGCTTTGTGTGCAGCAATACAAGTATCCCACCATGCCATAGTTGCATCCCAGTTGGCCGAATCGGGAACAGCCTGCCCGCAATGAGACGAGAAGAAATCGAGGCCATTCGTATTGCAAAGTGCTTTAAATTCGGCAGGTTCCATTCCGTAGAATTTGCCATCGCCATAACCGGCAGCTTCAACTAATTTATAGCCCATGGCTCCTACTTTTTCAACGGTCCCTTTTACATCTTTCATGTCGTCGCGAACCGAATACAATTGTAAAGCAACTTCCTTTTGTGGTTTTGGCGGTGTGCACGAAACCATTCCGCTAGCAACAAAAGCAGCCAGGCCAACGATCGTTAAGGTTTTCTTTAAATTCAATTTTAAGCTCATAATTAAAATTTTAGTTGATTAAGTATTGATATACAGTGTGAACAAAAATAGCGTCAAAAAACCAGACCAGGAAAAAATGAAAGCATTTTGTTTAGTTATTAAAGTTCTTTTTTCTGATAATCCCAGCCTAAAACACTCGAAATGACAGGCAAGACGTGCGCAGCCATTTTTCGTTGTCCCTGATAATTTGGATGCGTATCTGAACCCAGATCCTGATCAGGAATCATCAGGTAAGTGGGAATTCCAACAAAATAAACATTCGGCACATTATCTTTTCTCCTGAAATTTTCAACCATTTCTTTCACATACGAATAGCATGGCTCGTCAATCATGGGACCAACAACACAAAACACCGGAACATTTCCATACTGCCTGAAAACCTCTTTAATCAGTTTCGAATAACCGGCAATAAAATCATCTTTATCAGGAAATGGTTGTGTACTGAAATCGTTCGTTCCAAGGTTGATAACTACAACACCAGGTTTCCACGCGCTGAAATCCCATACTGGTTCAGGCTTTTCGTCGAACACCCGGTTGAATCGGGCTGGCATAGCTTCTGGTGAAATTTTCTCCTTATACCCATAATTTCTCACTGCACCTTGCCCCGAATGGGCGATAATGTGATAGTCGGCGCCAAAAGCACGAGCCATGACTGGTGCGTAACTCTGGTAATTATTTTCGGTGGCAGGGTTCCAATGTTCGTTCTTGGAGCGGCCTTCGGTGCCATAACCGCAGGTAATGGAATTCCCGATAAATTCAATTTTTCGAGAAGGAATTTCAGTCCAGGGAAGAACTTCGCCATTTTCAGAAATTCTTATGCCTTTAAACGTGCCTGTTCCCTGATTCCCTTCAGTTCGTTTATAAATTTGGATGCGGTGAATTTCATTTGTCATTCCTGAAGCGATAAGCAAGCTCGTATCACTTTTCACTTCAATCGTTTTCGAAGGTTGGTCGTCAATCAGGATATTGTAAAAATTGCGGTTCGAATCGCTCATTTGCAGCGCGCATTCGGTTCCTTTCAGTCGAAATTGAATGTATACGCCCGACCAGTCATAACGCACTTCTTTCGGATTTGAAAAATCGAAACGTCCGACATAACGAAAGGCCGGATGACTGGCATCGATAAATTTCGTTTGGCCTGCAGCGCCCAGAAAAACCGGCAAAATCAGCAGGAACAACAGATACTTCTTCATTGCTTAAAGGTTTAGGGTTCGTAAAAGGCATCGATTCCCGGGTAATTATACTTTTCGCGGGCATCGGTTTCCGAAAGCAGGAAATATCTCATTTCTGCCTCGGCACACGTTTTTCCGGCTGAATTTATCAACCGGGTATGTATGTTGGCAATTCGCTTGTTTTGTTCTGTCAATCGAGCACGAATGGTTATTTCGCCTTCATCAATACGCAAGGGTTGGCGAAACCTGATTTTCATTTCGGCGGTCACGCCTACTGTTCCACATTTTACATACACTACCCAGCCGCCTATTTCGTCCATTAAAGTAGACTGGATGCCGCCATGTACGATACCGGGATAGCTCTGCAAAACAGGTTTCGGATTCCAGAACGAGACTACTTCATCGCCATCTTCCCAAAACTCCAGGTGTAAGCCAAAATCGTTATAGGGTGAACATCCAAAGCATTGGTAAATGCCGGGATCATCGTTTAGGTGAATGTTTTTTAGTTTTTTCATGCCATGCAAAATTAACCGAAAAGTTCAAAATCAGGACATTCACCACTAAAACTACCACCAAAAGTTTTAATGATCGAAGCCAACTCAGGCCTCGCCAAAACATGAAAGCTGTTTGTTTGTTAAAAAAGCATTTCAAATCCTCCGGAAACGGCGGAAAATCAAATGTTTTATAGACAAATCGTTGCCTTTTTATCGGTTTTTATCTAGATTCGGCAAACAAAAAATTGAAAATGATTAAGCCTTCAGAATTAATTATAAACGCCGATGGAAGTATTTTCCATCTTCACCTGAAACCGGAGCAACTAGCAGACAACATCATTCTCGTTGGAGACCCCGGAAGGGTTGAGTTAATTGAAAAATTACTCACCGATGTTGAATTTCAGGTGCAAAACCGGGAGTTCGTTTCAACAACCGGAAAGTACAACGGCAAACGCGTAACAATCGTTTCAACCGGAATTGGGACCGACAACATCGACATTGTTGTAAATGAACTCGATGCACTTGCCAATATTGACCTCGAAACACGCGAGATTAAGCCTGAGCACCGCAAACTGAATTTCGTACGCATCGGTACTTCGGGAGGCTTGCAGGACGATCTGCCCGTGAGTTCATTTGTAATCTCCAAAAAAGCGATCGGGTTCGACGGTTTGCTCAACTTTTACGCCCGCAGAAATGAGGTTTCTGATTTATCATTCGAAGCAGCTTTCAGGAGCCACACAGGCTGGAACCCTCAACTGACTTCGCCTTATGTAGTTGATTGTTCTCAGGTACTGCTCGACAAAATTCATCGCAACGATACAGTAACCGGCGTAACGATCTCCGCCCCTGGATTTTATGGGCCACAGGGCCGTGTACTCAGAATGCCGCTTGCCGATCCGAACCTGAACGAGAAAATCGAATCATTTACATACGGAGAATACCGCATCACCAACTTCGAGATGGAATGCTCAGCCATCTATGGCCTGTCAAAACTGCTCGGACACGATGCGCTGACCATCTGTCTGATTATTGCAAACAGGGTTAACAAAAATGCAAATGCCAGCTATCACGACGCAATGGAAACATTGATTGAACTGGTGCTCGACCGTTTAACCAGCTAAACCATGCGATGAAATGAACGATAAACTGGATTCGCTGATAACCCTGCTCGACGACCCCGACGATTCGGTGTTCAGCTATGTACTGGACGAAATGGTCAAACTAGACGTTTCGACAGTGGATCGGCTCGAGCACATCTGGGAAACCTCGTTCGACGATTTGGTTCAAAAGAGAATTGAGCTTATCATTCAAAAGATTCAGCAAAACGACACCCGCGCAAAAATCAGAAACTGGTCGACACAGAAGCATCTCGATCTGTTTGAAGGGATGTTCCTGATTGCCCGATACCAGTATCCGGAGTTAAAACTGAAAACCATACAAACGAAAATTGAGAATATCAGAAAAGATGTTTGGATCGAATTTCGAAATTCGCTTACCTCGCTTGAAAAAGTCACGATACTGAACCATATTTTTTTCGATCACTATAAATTCAAGATAGATAAGAACAACGAAGATTTGCCGCAGCATTGCTTCATCAACCGAATTTTGGAAACTCACAGGGGGAACCCGGTTTCTATTGCTATCCTCTACACACTGATTGCCCGTATGCTAAATTTGCCTGTGCAGTACATCGATTTCGAGAAAAATCCACTTATCGGTTATTTCGACAAGGATATGGCACAATTGGTACATGGCGAGAACTGCCAGCACCAGGTTCTTTTTTTCATCAATCCTGCCAACAAAGGAGCAATTATCGGACTAAAAGAAGTGGCCTATATTCAGCATTCGGAAGGATTGCTGGACAATGATAAACTGACCAAGCCATGCTCCGACAAGACAGTCATTAAACGACTGATCGAAAAACTTGCTTATGCTTATTCTCTGGAAGGTCAAAATATTGAGAAGGTATTTTACCTGAATGAAATAGCAGACATGCTTTGACGTAAACTCTATTTCAGGATCACTTTTTCAGCATTAACATTTTTCCCAATAAACGTTGCAGCATTCCGCTCAAACACTTCGACATTTTCGGTTGTATAATATTTCACGGAACCTGATTTCGAGCAATTCCGGTCCATTTCAGGGTGTCGCGACAAATATTCGAGAAGCTTGCTGCTAACAACTTTCCCCTGTTCCAGAAGTCGTATCTCTTCAGGAACAAATTTCCTGATAACAGGTAAAAGCAGCGGGTAGTGTGTGCAACCAAGAATAATCGAATCGATATCCGGATCAGCAGCCAGTAAATTCTGTATGTTTTTGGAAACAAAATAGTCGGTTCCGGGCGAATCGAGTTCGTTATTTTCTACCAACGGAACCCAAATCGGGCAAGCCTCCTGTGTCGTTTTTTTCACTTTGACGCCAGCCCACTTTTCGAGTTCAATAGGATATGAATTCGAGAGTACCGTTCCAACGGTGCCCAAAATACCAACATGTCCATTTCGGGTAAAATCGCCAATCGATTCCACCGCAGGACGAATGACACCAAGTACAC
>JAEWME010000055.1 GCA_023393265.1 Bacteroidota bacterium
CGAAGAAACCCGGCCGAAGCATTTTTCAGCGTTCCGTCGGTTCCGCTTGGGTGAATGATATATTGGAAATCTGGTTGCAGGTATATTTGGTCGGTAATTTGATATTTGTAGGTCAGTTCGATGGCCGTTTCGTCTTTCCCGCGCTCTTTAGTCAGCAGCCCCCTTGCCATCGCCAAACCAAGCATATCGTGTCCCTTTTTAGAAAGTAGTCCGGTGTAGGAACAGCCTGCTCCGAGGTAGGCAAAATTGTCGTTTCGCGGGCTCACTCCAGCCTGGTAAAAAACATTCAGCCCCTTGTTGCCCTCGTCTTTGTGCATGATTTCGTGGTCGCCAATCAGGTAAAATCCGTAGTCGTAGCTCAGGGATTCGCCCGTTTCTGCATTTTCAATCCCGCTATTTTCGCAATGCTGGTGAAAGAAGGCACCTGCTTTCAGGATACTTGTATTTTCGCGGGCATCCTGCCATGTGTAATGTCCTTCGGTAATCCAGAGCAACCCTTGCAGGTGATTGATATTCCATTTCACATTGTAGGGGTTGTCGTCGAAATCAATCGGGCAACCTTTGTACAGGGCCGTTTTTAAACAGCTTTTTTCTGAAATATCCCAGCAAAAGGTGATACCTGGAGAAGTGAGCGGAAAAATTGGAGCCAGGATGTTATCCGAAATCACCGAATGTACACCGAAAGAACTGTTCAGGAAAAGCCCGGCCACGTCGCTGCTGACGAACTCGGCATTTAAATCCTGAAGTCCAATGGTAAATGTTAATTTTGATAGTGTTTGCTTGTACCAGAGTTCATAAAGGAACGTGTGATTCCCGGCCTCAATGTTTGAAGCAACCTGAAAATCACCAATAAAGTTAGCGGATGGCTCTCCTCCGTGCGAGTTTGCACCATGCACCATAAATTCTCCTCCTTTCCACCATCCCATCTGTTCCGGGTTGAACGACATAAACAAGTCGGCTAACCCCAGATAAGTTGATCCGGTTTTAATTCCTCCATTAAAATTAGAGGCGAAATCGCCTTTATATGTAGCACTTAGCTGCCATGCAGCTTTTCGTTGCTCTTCTGTGGTGGCCGAAAAACTTCGCATACCAATGACCACCAACAAAATTGTCAGACCATTTCTAAATAACATGATAATACGGGTTGATTTTGATGGTGTAAAAGTACCCAGCCAGTCACTGCGCATCAATCCCCAATAATGGGGATATTTTACGGGTGAAGAAATTAGTGTATGATGAATTTCGGCAAAACAAAAATTCCATCCCTCTTTCGAAGAATGGAATTTTTATCATCTCAGTTTATCTTTTGCGATCTCTGTGTTTAATCAATCTCTGCAAAATACTTATAAAATAGAGGAATAGTCCGAATTCCATTATAGAGCTGTTCCAGCGCGTAGTTTTCGTTGGGCGAGTGGATGGCATCGCTTTCCAACCCAAATCCCATCAGTATAGATTTGATGCCCAGCACTTTTTCGAAAGTAGAAATGATCGGGATACTGCCACCGCTGCGCACAGGTACCGGGCGTTTGCCATACACATCGAAGTAAGCTTTTTCGGCAGCCTGGTATGCCGGAACGGTAATCGGACAGCCATATGCCTGACCACCATGAAGTGAAGTCACTTCAACTTTCACTGTTTTTGGCGCGATGCTTTCGAAATGTTCTTTGAAAAGCACTGCTATTTTTTCGTGGTCCTGGTCAGGTACCAACCGGCATGAGATTTTGGCGAACGCTTTCGATGGCATCACCGTTTTTGCACCTTCTCCGGTGTATCCGCTCCAAATACCGCAAACATCAAAGGTTGGCCTGATGCCGGTTCGTTCAGTCGTGGAGTAACCAACTTCTCCTGAAACTTCTTCCAGCCCGAGTTCCTTTTTGTAGGCTTCCAGGTCGAAAGGTGCCTGTGCCAGCAGGGCGCGTTCTTCAGCAGAAACCTCCAGCACGTCGTCATAAAATCCGGGAATGGTGATTCGTCCGTTTTCGTCGGTCATCTGGGCAATCATTTTGGTCAGCACATTGGCGGGGTTGGCTACTGCGCCGCCAAACAATCCGGAGTGAAGGTCTTTGTTTGGGCCGGTTACTTCAACTTGCCAGTATGCCAGTCCGCGAAGCCCGGTTGTGATTGAAGGCGTGTCGGGCGCAATCATCGAAGTGTCAGAAACCAATATGATATCCGCTTTCAGCATTTCTTTGTGTTGCTCGCACCATTTGCCCAGGTTGGGCGAACCAATTTCCTCTTCGCCTTCAATCATAAATTTCACGTTACAAGGCAAAGTATTGGTTTTTACCATTAGCTCGAAAGCCTTGGCGTGCATGAAACTCTGGCCTTTGTCGTCGTTGGCGCCACGTCCCCATATTCTTCCATTGCGGATTTCAGGTTCGAAAGGAGGTGAGTCCCACAGGTTGATTGGGTCAACCGGCATCACATCCATGTGGGCATAAACTAAAACGGTTGGCTTCGCCGGATCGATGATCTTTTCACCATACGTCACCGGATTTCCATCCGATTCGTAAACCTCGGCACGGTCGGCACCGGCATTCAGTAAAACTTGTTTCCAGTATTCGGCAGCCCGGTACATGTCGGGTTTGTTGGCCGAAATGGAACTGATTGATGGAATGCGAAGCAACCCAAAAAGTTCTTCCAGAAAACGTTCTTTGTTTTCGTCAATATATTTTTCAATGTATCCCATGAAATTAAAATTAGTTATCGTTGATCACTTTTTTAAGGAACTCAAAAAAATTGTAGATGTCTTCGTGAATCATATCTGGAGTCATATTATTTGCTACTCGTTCTCTATTAATCTTCAAATCTTCAAATTCTCTTAATCGGTGAAATAGAGATTCATCGTTTTCGAAAAGAATTTTTTTGCCGTCTACAATTTCAAAAATATTGGCTTTCACATTCCTCCAAGAGAAGTTTTTGGGCAAGATTAGACCCTGCTCATCGAAAAAAGAATTTATTGTAACTTGATATTCTTGATTAAAAAGGTCAAACTCGGGTCTGTTAGTCGCATCGAGAATAGACATCTCCCATGCCTCTCTAACTAAAAGATAGTTTTCAATGTTTCTTCGTTTCCATTCTTTTATAACTGGATTATTTTCATCCGGATGGAATGATTTATCATCATCTCTGTCAAATAAAACAACTCGCTTGACTTCTGGATTAATTTGAGTAAGGGCACTAAAATGCTTATCAGAAAGCCTCTTCATATCATCTTTTGTCGTACCACCCATTTTGAATATATGGAATTTTCTGAGGATATCTTGGTGGTTAGTTTTCGATGCCCATGAAGTGAGCAATCTTTCATCGTCTTCACCTTCCACATACAAAATATAGGGTGATAATTTTGTTTTGACAACGACAATATTGTCAACTTCGCTCATCGCTCGAACAATGGTCTCTGTCGCTGAAATTCTTTTCGGTGCATCTGAAAGCATTGATATGATAGAGTTTACCTCAACGCCACGAATGAATTCTTCAGAGTGTGTGGCTATAAGAAACTGAATTTTATTTTTTTGTTTAAAATAATTAAGTATTTGTTTTTGCAGATTTACATGTAGATGTGCATCAGGTTCGTCAAATAGAATAGTGGTAACATCATTGTATCCGTAAAAGAAAGCTAGTAAAGTTAGGATTTGGTGGAATCCACTTCCTCCAGAGATAATATCAAATTCTTTTTTTCCAACAAAATAGGAAAGGTTTATTCGAGTTCCTTGCCCCATTTCGTATTCTGGCAAGTTTATTTTTATTCCAAACCATTCTTCAACTTTCGAGCTTATCTCAATCCAATTTAAATTTCTGTTATAAGGAATGCGTTCTTCATTTTCCGTTTTTTGATCTATTACTCGATATAATAAATTTCTAAGAACAGATCCTGGTTGACCCTTTCCAACATTTTGCCTTACATTTCCATCATCAATCCATTGTTCAATCGGCTCTAATCCTGAAAATGGAGGGACATAGACAATCTGAGGAAAACTTTCTTTAATTGAGATTTTCCGAAAATGATCCCACCCTCCAACAGGTATTGCGTAGATAGATTGTGGACTTTGGTATCGGAGTTGAATACATAGTTCTTCATCTTGCTTCCTGCCTTCTTCAAATTCACTCCAAAAAACTTGAATTTCAATTAAAATATATTCTGGTTTTGTTTTTCCACTTTTCTGTCTAATGTTTCTTCGTTCCAATCTGTTTGTCCATAATAAAATGAACTCAGGTAAAGGTAGTGCTGTGAATTCAGGTAGAACAATCTGGATACCCCTTGAACTTCCACTCTTTTTTGCTCTTTTGAACTGATCAACGCAATATTGCCAAATGGCTAACGCTTGTAGGAGCGTGCTTTTACCACTATTATTGGATCCAACCAAGAGATCAAAATCTGTGAGATCAAAAGTTTGGTTTTCAATTTTTTTGAAATTTTTTAGGGTGACTTTATGTATCATGTGTACTCAGATAAATTAAGAAACTTAGCAGCATTTAGCGATATACTAAAACGAAGATATTAATTTTCAATATGATTCTTGCATTCTCAAAAAATCAATTTAGTTGTTCTTGTTAAACAGTCGCTTTCTCAAATTGTTGCTGATATTCTCCCGGGGTGTAGCTGGTTTGCCGTTTAAACATGCGGTTGAAGTTGGAAATGTTGTTAAACCCACACTCGAAGCATACCTGGGTGATGGTCAGATTTCTTTCTATCAGTAGTTTACAGGCATAGCCAATGCGCATTTCGTTCACGAAAAACGAAAATCCTTTTCCTGTTTTTTCTTTAAAGTACCGGCAAAAGGCGGGTGTAGTCATGCCTATTTTCAGTGCAATTTCGTCCTGCGAAATCTTTCGCTGGTAATTGGTATTGATAAAGTGCATTACTTTATCGAGCCGGTTGTTCAGTTCGCGGTGCTCTTCCAGTTGGTAGGCTTTGCTGGCCAGGATCTTAACCTCGTTGGCCCGTGCCATTGTATCGAGTAGCCTGACAAAATAAAGCATCCGTTCGAGTCCGTTTAGTTTCAGGAGCCGTTTGAGCATTTTCCCAATTTTGTCGCGTGAGGCTCCGGAAAAGAGAATTCCTCTTTCGGCTTTTTTTAAAAGTTCGGCAATCCGGTGAAACTCCGGATACGACTGGATCTCCTCCCTGAAAAAGTCTTTGTGAAACTGAACGACTATTGCATTTACCCGTATTTCGTTTTCCCCGTTATCTTCGGTTTCGCTTTTCCAAAAGTGTGGAAGATAGCTTCCCAGCAGGGTCAGGTCGCCTTCGCCAAATGGTTCTACATTGTCGGCGACGAACCTTTTTCCCGAACTTTTCAGGATATAAACAATCTCAAACTCGCTGTGAAAATGCCAGGGATAGGTAAAATGCGGAAAGTCGTCCCATTTCACTTTCAGCATGGTGCGTGGCGGAAAGCTCACCTGTTCGTGCATAATTTTCATAAATCCTGAATTTGACAGGAAGCAAAAATAATATAAATGACCGTTAAAATACTATTGGGTTGACTGTCGTGAAACAGGTACTTTTGATTTCTACACGGCTGGCAGTCGGGCCGCAACTGGCAGAGTGAAAACTACTTTTTGCTAATTTGCAGTCTCGATTAAACTGAATTACTATGACGAACGAACAATGGAATTTACTGGTTGATGTGATTGAACGGAGACATCAGGGACCCGCTCCCGTCGGGTTTATTGTTGACAGTCCCTGGTTGCCTGGATGGGCGGGCATCTCGACACTCGAATACTATGCCAGCGGCAACAAATGGTTCGAGATCAATAAGAAAGCGATCGACACGTTCCCCGGCACAATTTTCCTGCCCGGCTTCTGGTCGGAATATGGCATGTGCAGCGAGCCATCTGCTTTTGGCGCCAAACAAGTTTGGTACGAAAGCAACCTGCCCCACGCCGACAAAATCATCCATTCCATCGAAGATATTGCCAACCTGACGAAGCCCAATCCAAAAGCTGACGGTTTGTTGCCGTTTATCATTCAGCGCCTGAAAGAGTTTGAGCCACAAATCAACGAAATGGGGCACGAAATCAAATTCGCCATTGCCCGCGGCCCGCTCAACATCGCTTCGTTCCTGATGGGAACCACCGAATTTATGATGGCCCTGATGATGAATCCGGAAGAAGCACATCAGTTACTGAAGGTGATTACCGAATTTACCATCGACTGGCTTAGATACCAAAAAGAACAGTTTCCATCAATTGAAGGAATTTTGGTGCTCGACGACATTGTTGGTTTCGTGGGCGAAGACGAATGCCGCGAATTTGTGTTGCCATACCTGACGCCCATTTTTGCCGCGTTCGAAACCAAAGTGCGCCTGTTTCACAACGATGCGCAAGGATTGATCAGCACACCATTCCTGGAAGAGATCGGTGTCAACCTGTTTAATTTCAGCTTTGAACATTCAATCAACGAGATTCGCGAACTGGCCGGACCCGAAGTGGCGCTGCTCGGAAACGTTCCGCCCCGCGATGTGTTAATGACTGCAACTCCTGAAGTTGTGGCTCAGGAAACCGAAAAAATGTGGATGGAAGTTCAGGATAAAAAAGGAATTGTTTGGTCGTGCGGCGGAGGTGTTCCGCAGAATGTACCAACCGAAAATATGCAGTCCTTTATCAGCACGATAGAGAGGCTTGAGAAATAATATAGAAGTCCGTTACATGAATGTGACGGCAAAGGATAATCAATCAAAGCAACTTTCGAGCGTGCTTATCCTTTGCTCCCGGCTTAGCCGGAACAGGCTGTTGGCTTTAGCCAACGGATGCAAGATTGGAAATAGGAACTAAATTTTTTGTGATGAGTAAACCAAATTTTGATTTGAGCGGAAGGGTTGCAGTTGTAACCGGAGGCGGGGGAGTTTTAGGTAGCAGTATTTCGAAGAGTTTACTGGAAGCCGGTGTGTCGGTGATTATCCTTGACATTCGTGCCGAGGCGTTGGAAAACCGGATGAGCGAGTTGAAGGAGTTGGGCGATGTGCAGGGCCTGGTGTGCGACATCCTGAACATGGACAGCCTGAAGCAGGTGTCGGACGAGATTGTGAAAAAATACGGTAAGATTGACATCCTGGTGAATGCTGCCGGAGGAAACATTCCCGGAGCGACGCTGACCGAAGACCAGACCATCTTCGATATGAAAATGGAAGATTTTAACAAGGTGACCAACCTGAACCTGAACGGCAGCGTGATGCCCTGTATGGTTTTTGGCGAGGTGATGGCGAAAAACGGTTCGGGAAGCATCATCAACATTTCGTCGATGGCCACTTATTCGGCCATTACCCGGGTTCCGGGCTATTCGGTGGCCAAAACCGGAATCAACATTTTCACGCAGTGGCTGGCAACCGAACTGGCCATGAAATTTGGCGAAAAAGTACGCGTAAATGCCATTGCACCGGGATTTTTCATTGGCGACCAGAACCGTGCGGTACTCATCAATCCGGATGGCTCGTTAACCGATCGCAGCAAAAAAGTGATTGCCAAGACACCGATGAAACGCTTTGGCGACATCACCGAACTGAACGGCATTGTGCAGTTTTTGTGTTCCGATGCAGCCAGCTTCATCACCGGCACCATCATTCCGGTTGACGGCGGCTTCAGCGCTTTCAGCGGGGTTTAAAAACGAGATAGTGGTTTGGCTTGTTATAGGTGAAGCCTGAATTTTATTCAAAATTCATCATTCAAAATTCAAGATTCTATTTATGGCACTCGAAAAATCATGGCGTTGGTTTGGTTTCGGTGATTCGGTAAAGCTTGCCGACCTGAAACAGATGGGAATTGAAGGAGTGGTGACCGCGCTGCACCATATTCCGAACGGCGAAGTGTGGCCGATTGAAGAAATCATGAAGGTGAAAACTGCCATCGAATCGCACGGAATGCGGTGGACCGTGGTAGAGAGTTTGCCGGTTTCGGAAGGTATCAAAATCAGGAGCGCCGACTATCCGAGGCTGATTGCCAACTACAAGAAGTCGCTGCAAAACCTTGGCGCTTGCGGCATCGACACGGTTTGCTACAATTTTATGCCGGTGCTCGACTGGGTGCGCACCAGCCTGCATTACCTGTTGCCCGACGGCGGCGAGGGGATGTATTTCGATTATGCGCCTTTTGCTGCTTTCGATGTTTTTATCCTGAAACGGCCAAATGCCGCGGCCGATTACGATGCGGCTACGCTGGCCCGCGCCCAGAAAGTGGTTGACGGCATGACGGACGAAGAGCAGGAGTCGCTGGCCCGAAACATCATCATTGTGTCGCAGGGATTCATCGACGGAGTGGTTGACGGCTCGGTTTCGGATTACAAAAAGGCTTTCCTCGATTTTCTGGGAACCTACAAACACATCGACCGCGACAAACTGCGCGAACACCTTTCGCTCTTCCTGAAAGACGTGGTTCCGGTGGCCGAAGAAGCTGGCGTTAATTTGTGCGTTCATCCGGATGATCCGCCATTTCCGGTGCTTGGTTTGCCGCGCATTGTCAGCACGCTCGACGATATGGAATGGATTTGCAAACAGGTGGACTCAACCGCCAACGGCGTAACTTTTTGCACCGGTTCGCTCTCGGTAAACCGGAAAAACGACCTCGAAAAGATGGTCAAAACGCTGGCGCCGCGTATCCATTTTGCGCATCTTCGGAACAATGTGTTTTTCGAAAACGGCGCTTTTCACGAGTTTGGTCACATCGAGGGCGACATCGACATGTACCCGATTGTGAAAGCTCTACTTCAGGAGCAAATCCGGAGAAAGGAAAGCGGACGGAAAGATTTCAGGATACCGTTCCGCCCTGATCACGGTGTGAAAATGCTCGACGATTTTACCCGCATTGCCAACCCTGGCTATCCGCTGATTGGCCGTTTGAAAGGGCTCTCGGAAATTGCCGGCATGCAAAAAGCCATTGAACGGGAGTTGGCTGAGAAATAGTACGGCCAAGCAAATGCAGTAAGACCACCAAGGCGTTAAAAATGCTGAAGTAATTGAAATCAAAAAGGTTATCCTACCCCAACGTGAAGGAAGACCTTTTTGATTTTATATCCTTACAAAAAAGAGCTACAACTATTTGTTATAACTCTTTCATTCATTCGCGGAGATTACCGGAATCGAACCGGAGACTTTTTGACTGCAATGGAGAAGTGCCCATTTACAGAAGCTTTTTCATTTTGGGAATGTGTTATTAATCGTCCGATTAAAAAAGCGCCAATTGGACGAAAAACATTCTCTCGTGTAAATTATTTGGTTGCCAGGCCAATCCCTTTGGAAATGACCGAATGATCTCAATCATTAAATTTTTTCAACAGCTTTTTTCTTATTCGGCTCAGACTTTGTGTTGTAATGTCGAGGAAAGAAGCGATGTCGGCTTGTTTTGCATATCGTATCACATCGGGATGTAAACTACAAAAGCGGGTGTATCGTTCTTCAGCATTTCCGATGCGCAAAAACGATGCACGCTCGTGACCCCTGTTCATGTATTCAATTACAAGCGACGAGAATGCGTGTAAAACTTTATCGTTCAGCCCAATTATGTTGTCACTGTTCGTTTCGATCCACTCGCAATCGGTAATCGTTTCAAACGAGAAGTCCGACTTGATTTTTCCAGTCAAAGAAACCACATTGCACAGGAAGCAACCCTTCTTTCTGAAATCAAAAACATAAGGTGCTGGCTCGTGATGAGTAATCTTTACAATGCCTTTTAAAATCAACCTGGCGCAATATTCCTTTTTGTCAGGAGAAAGCAGCGATCTGTTTTTCCTGGCAGTTTTTAAAACAAGGGTGCTTTTAAATTCTTCCCATTCCTCATTTGTAATGGGAAGTTTACTGAACATGATTTTTTTTAGTTGTTCAGCATGTCGATTAAAATAATTCTCACATGTGAGTGACTGACTCATTTTTTACCAAATGTTAAAATTCACGATATGGTAAAAATATACTTTTGAACCGATTGGAGAGGTTTAATCTTCATGGATTTTGGACAAAAGACAACCGGCTTGCAGAGTTTGCTATGGTGCTAATGTTTGGTAGTTCAAATTTTATTTAAACGATTTTTAATGTTTATGT
This sequence comes from Bacteroidota bacterium, assembly GCA_023393265.1. Classification (GTDB taxonomy): domain Bacteria; phylum Bacteroidota; class Bacteroidia; order Bacteroidales; family Prolixibacteraceae; genus Aquipluma. The sequence continues at coordinate 10,032 of JAEWME010000055.1, forward strand.
AGAATAATGTGATGAAAATAAGAGTATTAGTGGTTTTGTGGATTATGCTGTCGGGCTGCTTTGTTCAGTATGCAAACGCGCAGGAGGCATTGCTTTGTGTGGGAGGAGATTTTATAGGCAGCGGCGGGTCTGTGGCGTTTTCGGCAGGTCAGGTGGCGTATGTCGGCCTTAATTCAGATGCGGTTATGGTTTTGGAAGGAGTTCAGCAAGCTTACCAGATAACTGATGTAACATCAATTCCAGACAAACACAAAATGGGAATAAGCTGTGCCGTTTATCCAAATCCGACCACAGACGTCCTCACATTGAAACTGGATGATTATGAAGAGTTGTCAATTTTATCCTATCAATTGTACAATATGAACGGAACACTTTTAGAACAGAAGAAAATCGAAAGCAATCAGTCTGGTATTGCGATGAAACATCTTGTGTCAGGAGTTTATTTTCTTAGGGTATTGAAAGCGGATCAGGATTTGAGAGTATTTAAGATTATTAAAAAATAGAAGTATGAAGAGCATAATTTCAGTTATCATATTGAGCTTTTTGGTGACAATTGGCTGGGCTCAAAGCCCGGGAAAAATGAGTTATCAGGCAGTGATCCGGAATGGCAGCAACCAGTTGGTAATCAACCAGACGGTAGGTATGAGAATTAATGTCTTGCAAGCAAGCGCTACGGGCATATCCGTTTACAGCGAAACTCATCAGGCAGCAACCAATGGCAACGGACTGGTTTCGATTCAGATCGGAGCTGGGCAAACAAGTGACGATTTCGCATCAATTGACTGGAGTAAAGGCCCCTATTTTTTAAAGACTGAGATAGATCCTTCTGGAGGAACAAATTATAGTATCGTTGGAACAACACAATTGTTAAGTGTGCCATTCTCGCTATACTCGACAACCTCAGAAAATGTAATTTACGAAAGACAGACATTGTCCGATGTTCTGGATAATATGAATAAAGCCCATGGACAGATCAAAGAAGTTGCAGCACCTACAGACCCCAAAGATGCTGTAAATAAAGAATATGTTACCCTCGGAATTTCAAGAACAGGAGATACGTTGTTTTTAGGAAAAAATCAGTCGTTGATTATTCGGGGCATCAGTTCGGATAACGTTAAGGCTCCAACGGTAAAAACATTGAAAGCAAATAATACGTCTTCAACAACGTCAATTCTCTCCGGAAATATTACTGATAACGGATGGAACGAAATTAAGGAGTATGGTTTTGAATATTCGAAAACGCCTGAATTTGAAATAGGTACAGGAACAAAAGTTGCGATTACTGCTCCGATCACTAAAGGGGATTTCTCTGCTGAAATAGCTAACCTCGCGGAGGATGAAATGTATTACTTTAAAGCTTTTGCAAAAAATGATATCGGAATAACGTATGGTCAGGAAGAATCATTTAATACATTTCGCTTGCTGAATTCGTCACCTTCTGATGCAGCTAAAATTAGCAGTGTGATCGGATCTGGATATGATCTGGTCGATAAATATGCTAATTCATTTAGTATCAGATCAAAAGTATTGGATTTTGGCAAAATGCATGATGACAAACTTATTGTTATAGATGAAAATCAGAATTTTGGAGAGGTATTATCTGCTTCAGGGGCAGTTGCCACCGAGTATCAAAGTTCAATGTCTGCTTTTGCCAATATAAAAGCATCATACGGAGGTTTTAAAGGTGAGATAAATGGACGTTTTGACGGAAATAAGACATCAAGTAGTAATTATTCTTTTGGAACTGTAACTTCAAGACAAGTAAAAACAGCTTACCACATCAAAAAAGAATACCTGTATAATCTTACGCTTCTTTATCCATACCTCACTGCAGCATTTGAAGAAGATATGATGAAATTAGATACAGCTGACATCTGGAGCAGGTATGGAACCGACGTACTTTTAGGAGGAATGTGGGGCGGACGAGCCGATTACAACATGTATGCCAAGCGGACAAAAACTTCGGATGGAAAAGATATTGGCGCATACGCTTCGGCAAGATATGAGTCGCTTTTTGTGAGTGGAAGTGGCAGTGCCGGAGTGGATGAGAAGTATGAAAACAGTTATGAATCCAGTTCGGTGTTTGGTAAAATTAATGCAAGAGGAGGTGTAAGTGCCTTGATTGTAGAACCAAAAGACTTTAAAACCTGGGCCGGAAGTATTAATGATGAAAACGAAGTTTTTATGGAGTACTATCCGGGTACCGTGATTCCAATCTATGAATTTATTAAAGATCCGTCAAGAAGAGAGGAAATAAAAAGACTTCGTGAAGAGCACCTTAAAAAGAGTGTGATACCAGTTGTTTCAGCAACCATTCCTTTCCCCGTCGAAAATTTCCCGCTAAACTCACAGGGCTTTACGAAGCTTGTGAAAGGGGATGCTGAAATGAATTCGAAATCAGGCAGAAATACTTTTGTTAATGTCACCGTTACAGTGCAAAAGCATAGCGCAACGGTCATTCGGT
>JAEWME010000087.1 GCA_023393265.1 Bacteroidota bacterium
TTCCCATTGGGCCTGGAATAAACCGGATTTCTAAATTAAGACTATTATTTGGGATATTCTATTCGCACATGGTAGATGTTCACGAGCTTTTCGAGCAGTGTATCTTTCAGGATAGTGATGTCGCGGAAAGTCAGGTCGGAATAGACAAGCTGGTTTGCCCTGATTTTCTGCTCCACCATATTATCGATCAGGCCGCGGATGGCATCAACCGATTTCTCCTTTAGGCTGCGGGCTGCTGCTTCAATTCCATCGGTAAGCATCAAAACGGCTGTTTCTTTGTCGGTAGGTAGCGGGCCTGGATAAGTGAATAAACTACGGTCGACATCCATTTCCGGATTCTCGTTCTGGTACATTTTATAAAAGTAGTTTGCCTGAGTCGTTCCGTGGTGGGTTGTAATAAACGAAACCAGCACTTCAGGAAGGCGGTATTTATGCGCGAGTTTCACACCGTTCGAAACATGGTCGATGATGATCTTTGCACTTTTCAGGTGGTCCATCTGGTCGTGCGGGTTCATGCCAACAGCCTGGTTCTCAATAAAAAATTCGGGATCGAATGTTTTTCCAATGTCATGATAAAGTGCCCCGGCTCTCACCAAAAATGGGTTCCCGCCAATCCGGTGAATCACTGCTTCGGCTAAATTAGCGACCTGTATAGAGTGCTGAAAAGTACCCGGTGCCTCTTCAGCCAGCTTCCTCAAAAGAGGTTGGTTTGTATCCGATAATTCAATCAAAGTAACATCGCTGACAAAACCAAAAACTTTCTCGAAAATATAAATCAGCGGATAAGTAATGAATATCAGGAAGCTGCTTATACCGAACCATTTCAGTTCCGACCAGTCGATTGTTTCCATGCTGCCTTCCTGAACAAGTGCCATCGCGATATATACGCCTGCGTAAGCCAAAAATACCCACAAGGCCGAGAATACAATGTGAGAGCGCTTGTGTAATTTATTCAGGCTGAAAACTGCCAGGATTCCCGCAATCATTTGTAAAATGATGAACTCGTAACTGTTAGGCGCAAAATAACCAATAAGCAAAGTAGTGATCATCAGCGAAAAAATGGCAGTACGCGAATCGAAAAAGATGCGGACCATGATGGGCAAAATGGCCATCGGGACCATGTAGATATTGATGGTGTCAACTTTTGTGGCGAATCCTGCCAGGAATACCATCAAAACAATCATCATGATGATAAACGACAGTTTCCGTTTGTGATCAAATAACTCCCGGCGATAGAAAATGAGGTACAAAAACATCAGGACAATAAGTACTGAGATGATAACCAGACGCCCGGCAATTACAAGAAAATACTCCATGTTATCGCCTCGCTTGGTTTCATAAGCTTTTTTCAGCGATTCGAGAATGATGAATTTTTCGGGACCAACAAGGTCGCCCTGTGAGATGATTCTTTCCCCCGCCTGAACCATGCCTTTAGTCGCCGACAGTTTGTCGTTCAACTGCTTCTTCTCGTATTGGTTCCGCGCTTCATCGAGATAAAGGTTTTCGGCAACAAAATCGCTGAGGTTTATTTTTTGTACAAGATCCTGATAATGTTTTGAGTCGAGTTTTCGGATGGTGTCGTTTAGCTGCTGATATGCGCTTTTGATGGAATACAAAGCTGTTACGGGTACTTTCACTGCGCGGTTTCCGCGTATCAGCATGATGTCGATTTTACCGTTCAGTTCTTTGTACGAATCGGGCGACTGCTGCAGGATTCCGGAGCGGTACATATTTCTGAAAACCGTTTGTATGGCTGTTTTATTCGTCTGACTTATTCCGGGTACGCGCGCGAGGGCCTGATCAAAATCACTCACTCTGGCTGCTGCCACGAGGGTGTCGATGGTGAAATAGGGGCTGAAAGTGCTGAAAATGGAATCGCTCTCGGCTTTCACCTCTGCGTCGGTTTTCAGAATGGCAAAATTAAACGGTGCAATAAGTGTTTCGTGCCTCCACGGGCTGCCTTTCTGAAATTCATATTTGAACCTGCTTTCTCCCGGAAAAACCAAAAATATCAGTCCGATTCCGGCAATAAACACCACTGCCAGAAAAACCAGGTGATATGACTGGTTCAGTAGGGTTAATAACTTTTTCATAAATTCCTTTATTTTGAAAACCGCTCAATTAAAAAACTGGGGCCGAAATTTTATCTTTGATCAACTAAAAATAGTAAAAACTTCGAAGTTATTGCATTTAAACCATAACCAGAAGTACAAGTTCGTTTTCTGTTACTTTTTCTACATACTGTTAACATGAATTATGGTATTTCAGGACTGAGTATTATCCCTGTACGCCGGGAACCTTCAGAACAAAGCGAAATGGTTACCCAAATCTTGTATGGCGAACATTTTGTCGTAAACGAAATCATGCTTGGTTGGGCACACATCAAAATGGCTTTCGACGGCTATGAAGGCTGGATTGACATGAAAATGATTACGCCGCTTTCTGAAAGGGCTTACCAGCGGATAGATAAGGCTCCTTTTGCTGTGAGCACCGATATTTTTAATATCATTCAGTTAAATCCTGAACTTACCATGATGATCGTTGCCGGAAGCACACTTCCCTGTTGGCGTCCTTATTTAAAGGAGTTTTCGTTTCAGGGCACGACGTTCCGGCATCAGGGAAATTTCACTTACCGGAACCCGGCCAATATCCGGAAGTTTATCATCGATCAATCACTGAAGTATTTCAATGCTCCCTATTTGTGGGGTGGCCGCTCTCCGTTTGGAATCGATTGCTCGGGTCTTACCCAGATTATTTATAAGATGGCAGGAATAGCCATTCCGCGCGACGCCAGCCAGCAGGTGCACTGCGGAAAAGCGCTCAGCTTTGTGGAAGAGACCAAACCCGGCGATCTGGCTTTTTTCGACGATGAAGAAGGACGGATCGTCCACGTTGGAATTATTTGGGAAAAGAATAAGATCATTCATGCTTCGGGACAAGTGCGCATTGATAACGTCGATCAGTTTGGAATCTACAACGTCGATACCAAACGATATACACATCAAATGCGCGTAATGAAGCAGATTATAAAAGATTAGAGGATTAGAGAAAGCATGGGGCATGGGGCATGGAGTGAAAAAAGTCGCAGTGGTCAGTAGCAGTTGGCAAGAAGACGGAAGAAGTGAGAGATGAGAGATGAGTAAAAAAGTTGGGAGCCGGAAGACCGAAGTCAGGAAAAGGGACGAAGAGCCAAAGGGCGTGGAGCATAGAGCCTGGGGCAGTGAAAGGTCGCAGTTTTAACCCGTAACCTGCAACACGCAACCCGCAACATTTTTTGAATTCCGAACTTTAGTGCACTTTAGTCACTCCGAACGATTAACTTAAAACACAATATTCTGCGATGTATACCTACAATTATCCCCGTCCAGCCGTAACCACTGACGCAATTCTCATCAGTGACAAGAAATGCGTTTTGTTGATAGAACGGGGTAGGGAGCCGTTTCTGGGAAAATGGGCATTGCCGGGTGGATTTGTAGATATGGATGAAGAGCTTGACGTTGCCTGTGCCCGGGAACTGGAAGAGGAAACCGGAATCAAGGGAATCAGCTTAACGCAGTTCAAGGCTTATGGCGGGGTGAACCGTGATCCGCGACACCGCACTATTTCCGTAGTTTTTTATGCGTTCCTGAATACCCAGCCCGAGCCGGAAGCAGGAGACGATGCTGCCAATGCCCGATGGTTTCTGCTTGATGAACTTCCGGAACTGGCATTCGATCACCGGCAAATTCTGGATGATTTCAAAAAGGAGATTCTGGATCGGCAGAAATAAAAAGAAGCTGTTCAAAAAGTCATTAATCCAGTCATCCTGAACTTGTTTCAGGAACCCTGCTTAAATATCAGATCCCGAAATAAATTCGGGATGACGTTTTTTTGACGAGATTGACTTTTTGAACAGCTTCTGTAATATCAAAACTGATTGTCTTAAGTCTTATTCGAAGCTTTGCACTCCGGCAACTTCAGCGTTGCGGTCAACTTTTTTGATCAGGCCTTGAAGTACTTTTCCCGGACCAATTTCCGTAAATAGGGTAGCGCCGTCGGCAATCATATTTTTTGTTGTTTGAGTCCATCTTACCGGGGCAGTCAGCTGGGCAATCAGGTTTTGTTTGATCACTTCAGGATCAGTAGTTGGTCCTGCGTTGACATTCTGGTAAATAGGACAAACAGGCGTTGAGAAAGGAGTTGACTCGATGGCAGCAGCCAGTTCCTCACGGGCTGGTTCCATTAGCGGTGAGTGGAAAGCGCCACCAACAACCAGTTTTAGCGCACGCTTGGCGCCGCGGGCAGTCAGTTCGGCACATGCCTTGTCAATTCCGGCAATCGAACCCGAAATAACCAACTGGCCGGGGCAGTTGTAGTTTGCCGGCACGACCACTTCGTCAATCGAAGCACAAACTTCTTCAACCACTTCGTCTTCACAACCTACGATGGCTGCCATGGTCGATGGTTCGAGTTCGCAGGCCTTTTGCATTGCTTGTGCACGTTTCGAAACCAGCTTCAATCCGTCTTCAAAACTAAGTGCACCGCAGGCAACCAGTGCCGAAAATTCACCGAGCGAATGTCCGGCAACCATTTCAGGAGCAAAGCCTTCCAGTGTTTTTGCCAGCAAAACGGAATGAAGAAAAATGGCTGGCTGCGTTACTTTGGTTTGTCTTAAATCTTCTTCAGTTCCTTCAAACATGATATCGGTGATGCGGAAGCCCAGGATTTCGTTGGCTTTCCCGAAAAGTTCTTTCGCTATTGGCGATTTTTCGTAAAGGTCTTTTCCCATTCCGGGGAATTGAGCGCCCTGACCTGGAAATACGTATGCTTTCATAGGTGTGAGTTTTTAAAATTCAGCGGCCAAAGATAGCATTTTTTCAACTTGAAAAATGACAGTCATTTCAATCCGGCAGCCGACATAAATTGCCTTATTTCCTGAAGTTCACTTTGTAGGTTCCGGTATTTCCTTTAAAATCGGTTACGTCCAGAACTAACTGATGTTCACGGTTGAACTCGAACCGTTCTTTATCGAAAACGTAAGTGAGCAGGTTATTTTTCAGATCGTACTCAAATAAAACCCATTTTCCGTCGATGGTACCGCGAAAAGTATCCACTCCCGAAAAATTATCTGTCACTTTCAACTGCAGGCAAGTTGGGTCCTTGAGTTCTTTCTTCTCATTAAAAATAAGAGGTGTAATTCGGGGCGGAATAGTATCAACAGCCAGTGTATAATTTCCTAGCAAGCGGATGTTCCCTTCCACCCAGCCATGCTCGTATTTACCGGTTGCCGACATTATTTTTCCTGAAACGGGATCGATTTGGGCAAGCATCACTTTGTCGTGATAACGTTCAGGAACCTGATCGGCCAATATGCGCAGCGGACAGGCAAAATGAAGCGGAACCGTTGTGTTGTGTAACTGGTAAACCGGTGAGAAAAAGGCTGGGGCCGAAGGTTTTACCGAATATTGAAAATCGACATCGCTGTATAATGCACCTTCAGGAATGGTAAACTCAATACTTTCTTCGTCAATCCTATTTTTATGGTCGTATCTGAAGTGTCTTCCGGTTGGTTCTTGATGCGCCAGTCCAGCTTTTTGAGCTTGTATCTTGAAAGAAAGATTGGTCGTGTTACCAGCGACATCGGCAATTTCGTATTGAACGGTATGCAGTTTTCCATCGGTTGCCTGGTAAAGTCCATGTTTAACAACCTCATTGTAAATATCCATTTTGTTTCCGGGTTCAAGCCAGGTACGGTAAAGACGTCTGCCTGTTTTCACGGCGGATGCATAATCCATGTGCGAATTCACATATTTGGTCTGATCCATGACCAAATCGTCCATTGTAAACGAATAGATAAGTTGTCCGTCCACCATCAGTCGGATGGAATAAATACCACATTTATTCGTGCTTCCGTCTAATAAATCAATTGATTGGATGCCAAATCCAATTTCTCCATAAACCGGAATTATTTTGTTTACTTTTAACTGGTAAGTGTTACCAATCAACGCCACATCAAGCCTTTGCGGGCTTGTTTTTCCTGATACGCTGGCGTCTTCGGAAACCGGGTAAATCATGAGCGACTGGATGGTTGGCCTTATTTTGTCTTTAACCGGGAAATTGAAAAGAAGCGGGTTCAGCAACGTTTCTTCTTTCGTTTTTCTGATTTCGAAATGAAGGTGCGGTCCGCCGGAACTGCCCGTGTTTCCGCTGAAAGCTATCTGTTCAGCTTTTTTTACAGGGAATAAGTCTTCAGGTAGCACCTGGTCGATTACAAATGTTTCTTTTTCATACTGAATTTGCCTGATGTAATCCTGAACCGGTTTTATAAAACTTTTGAGATGTCCGTATACGGTTGTCGTTCCGTTGGGATGATTGATGTAGAGTGCATTTCCGTAGCCTGTTTGCGAAATAGATATTCTTGAAATATATCCGTCGGCAGCGGCGTAAACTGGCAATCCGGTTTTTCCTTGCGTTTTGATATCAATACCGGCGTGAAAATGATTTGGTCTCAACTCGGCGAAGTTTCCGGCCAGGAAAATCGGAATTTTAACCGGCGATGCGTAATAGTCCCGATCGATGTTTTCGTGTTCCTGTGCTATAGTGTAGCTTGTAAGTGTAAGAAAAATAATAATATACAGTAGTTTCATTGTTTTGTTTTTGTTCTATTCCGGCGAATTGCGAAAATAAGAAACTTATTGGCAAAAGTTTTTCCGAAAGCCATTTCAGGAGAAAACGAAATATTATGTGCGCAGATTTTAATATTGGTCAAAAATGTTAATTTTGTCGGTCGATCGGTCTGATGTAATTGTGGATTGGTCGAACTTGAGTATTCTGTTAAAAATTTGCAGGACTGTTTTCGGTGAAAGTGAACAAAAATGACTGACCAGGAGAAGAATTTACTGGATGATTTTAAGCTGAAAGTGAAACTTTTGATTTCGCAGCATGAAGCCTTGAAAAGGGAGAAAACTCAGCTTCTGGAGAGAATCAAAGAACTGGAATTATCGATTTCGGATCTTCATCAGGAAAATAAATCACTTGAATTAAAATACGAAAACCTGAAGCTTGCAAAAATGATGGTTGCCTCCGAAGATGAAAACAAGGATGCAAAAGGCAGGATACAGAAACTAGTGCGGGAAATTGATAAATGTATTGCTCTTTTAAATAAGTAATACAGGACAAATGGCAGAGAAGCTTTCTATAAATATTAAGATTGATGGTCGTACTTACCCTTTGAAAGTTGACCGTCAGAATGAAGAGAAGTTCAGGAAGGCTTCGAAGCAGATAAACGACATCGTTCTTCAGTATAGGCAGAAGTATTTTACAAGCGATGCCCAGGATTTTCTGGCCATGACAGCGATTCAGTTCGCGGTAAAATCTATCGAGTTGGAAGAGCAGGTTGATTATTCACCCTTTTATGACGAGTTATTAAAACTCGACGACGAACTGGGCGAATATTTGTCTCGAAAGGAATAATTTTATCATATAATCGAAAACCCGCATTTTTTGTTTAAATTCCGAGATTCTATTTGAATACCCGGACTTTGAATTAAAAATGTGGGTTTTTTAGTGTAAACAAGATTAATTTATATTGAATATGGATTTTATATATGCCATAATTGGTCTTTTAGGGGGTGGAGTCGTCTCATTTTTTATGTGGGACAAAGCCCTGAAAAGTAAGAAAAAGAAGATTTTCGACGAGGCAGTAGCCGAGGGCGAGGTCATCAAAAAAGAAAAAATTCTTCAGGCTAAAGAAAAATTTCTTCAACTGAAATCGGAACATGAAGAATTTATCAACGAGAAAAATAGCAAGATTGCTGGTCTCGAAACGAAACTGAAACAAAGAGAAACTTCAATCAATCAGCGTCGCGAAGAGTTGAATCGGGAAATTAAAGATTTTGAAACTCAGAAGCATGAAGTAGAGGTAATTAAAGATAATTTGAATGGTCAGCTTGAATTGCTTGAAAAGAAAGAGCATGAAGTTGAAACCCTTCATCGCCAACACCTCGAAAAACTGGAAATAATTTCTGGTTTGTCTGCTGAAGATGCGAAATCACAGTTGGTTGAATCGCTGAAAAATGAGGCAAAAACTGAAGCCATGTCGTACATCAACGAAATCATGGAAGAAGCGAAACTATCGGCTAACAAGGAAGCTAAAAAGATTGTAGTGAAAACCATTCAGCGTGTTGCTACCGAAACTGCCATCGAGAATTCGGTGACTATTTTCCACATCGAAAGCGACGAGATTAAAGGTCGCATCATTGGTCGCGAAGGCCGCAATATTCGTGCACTTGAAGCCGCGACCGGTATTGAAATCATTGTAGATGATACGCCGGAAGCAATTGTGCTTTCAGGATTTGATCCGGTTCGTCGCGAAATTGCCCGTCTTGCTTTGCACCAACTGGTGACCGACGGTCGTATTCACCCGGCGCGTATTGAAGAAGTGGTGGAGAAAGTTCGCAAACAAGTCGAAGAAGAAATCATCGAAACCGGAAAGCGGACTACAATCGACCTTGGAATTCACGGGTTGCATCCCGAACTGATCCGACTGATCGGTAAAATGAAATATCGCTCGTCATACGGGCAGAACTTATTGCAGCACTCCCGCGAAGTTGCCAATCTTTGTGCCATCATGGCTACCGAACTCGGTCTTAATGCTAAAGCAGCCAAAAGAGCCGGTTTGCTCCACGATATTGGTAAAGTGCCGGACGATGAACCGGAATTACCGCACGCAGTGCTTGGTATGAAGCTGGCAGAACGATTCAAGGAAAAACCGGATATTTGCAATGCCATTGGTGCGCACCACGATGAAGTTGAAATGACATCGTTGCTTGCACCAATCGTTCAGGTTTGCGACGCCATCTCAGGCGCTCGTCCAGGTGCCCGTCGTGAAGTGGTTGAATCGTATATTAAACGTTTGAAGACGCTCGAAGAACTTGCACTTTCTTATCCTGGTGTGTTGAAAACTTATGCCATCCAAGCGGGTCGTGAACTTCGCGTAATCGTTGGAAGCGATAAAATCACGGATAAAGATTCAGAACAACTTTCGTTTGATATTGCAAAAAGAATCCAGGACGAGATGACTTATCCGGGACAAATAAAGATTACAGTAATCCGCGAAACGCGAGCCATAAGC
>JAEWME010000097.1 GCA_023393265.1 Bacteroidota bacterium
TTCGGTGTTGATGATTCCTGAAAATGTCAAAGTTCAGGAGGTGGTGGTTAAGGCTTTTCAGGCAGGAAAGAAATTACAGGATGTGCCGGGTTCCATTGGATTGATTACAGGCAAACAACTGAGTTCGGAGCCAAGTTTTACGCTGGCGCCGACGGTAAACCAAACGGCTGGTGTGTGGATGCAAAGCGGGACCATGAATACCAACCGGCTGACCATTCGGGGCATTGGCTCCCGTTCGGCCTACGGAAGCAACAAAATCAGGGCTTACTACGGCGACATCCCGCTGACCAACGGTGTGGGCGAAACCACATTGGAAGACCTCGATCTGGATCAGGTTTCACAAATTGAAATCATCAAAGGGCCATCGTCGGGCTTTTATGGCTCCGGATTGGGAGGCTTGCTTCTGCTTAGCCCGTTCGAGCCAGCCCAAAACCAGGTGAGGCAGCAGGTTTCTGCGGGTTCTTTCGGCACCGTCAAATCAACGACCGCACTGTCGCTCGCGGGAGAAAACCTGGGGAATTCGCTGGTATATTCGTATTCCCAATCGGATGGGTACCGCCAAAACAACGAATCGGGCAAACACAACCTCACCTGGACTTCAGCTTTCAGAAAAGACCGTACACGCCTGGATTTACTAGCGGCGTTCATCAAAACAAATGCGTACATTCCAAGTTCGATCGACCTGAAAACTTTTCAGGAAACACCCGAAAAAGCAGCAGCTAACTGGGCAGCCACACGCGGATATGAAGATTACACCAATGCTTTTGCAGGTATTTCACTTTCGCAGGATATGCAAAATTTGTGGCTGGCTAAATTGACTGTCTTCGGGCATTACAACCGTAATAATGAGCTTCGGCCCTTCAATATCCTTCAGGAAAAAAACCATTACCAGGGATTTCGGGCGACCGTTGAGAAAAAGCTGAAAACCGAAAAAGTGAATGCGCGGCTGGTGTTGGGCGATGAATTTTTTGCTGAAAATTACCGCTGGCAAACGCTCGAAAACGACAACCGGACAGCCGGAGATTTGTTGTCGGACAACCAGGAACTTCGCCGCTACAATAACCTTTTTTTGCTGGCCGAATTTAATTTTGGCGAACGACTGAGCCTCTCCGCCTGTGCCAATTACAATCAAACTGCATACGACTACAACGACCACTTTTTAAGCGATGGCGACCAAAGTGGGAATCACAACTTCGATCCCATAATTTCACCGCGCATTGCAGCCAACTGGAAAGTGAAAAAACGTGTCAACCTGTATGCGGTGGTCAGTCACGGATTTTCGCCTCCTACACTGGAAGAAACACTGATGCCCGACGGTCAGCGCAACCCATCGATTAAGCCCGAGACGGGCTGGAACTATGAACTGGGCAGCAAAGCGATGATTGGTAAACTGATATATTTCGAATTTTCAGCATACTACATGCGCGTGAAAAACCTGCTCGTGGCAAGGCGAACGGGCGAGGATGCTTACATGGGAATTAATGCCGGAAAAACGAACTTGCCAGGGATCGAAATTTCGGGAAACTACCGATTCCTGAACCGCCGCCAATGGACCGCCACGCTCATCCGAAATCTCAGTCTGAACCGTTATCGTTTCGCTAACTTTACCGACAATGGCAACGACTACTCGGGAAATAAACTGACTGGAGCGCCATCAGCGGTGACCAACTGGGCACTCGAAGCCCGCCACAAAGTGGGACTGTATGCACGTTTACACCTTCAAACAGTAGGTAAAATGCCCATCCTCGACGACAATTCGCTGTATGCCGATGCCTGGCAACTCAATAATTTTGTCGCAGGATATGAAAAGACTTTCAAGCGGATATCAGTAAACATTTCATCGGGCGTTCAGAATATTTTCGACACCCGCTACGCATCGATGATTTTGATCAATGCCACTGCACCACCCAATCAGTCGCCGCGCTATTATTACCCCGGATTGCCCCGAAACTATAAGACTACATTTGGATTGAAGTATTCATTTTGATCATTTTCTGCTTATCTAAAATAAATAAGCAGTACTTTTACCTCTCTGCTTTTCATCTTCAAACCATGAAAATATTAGCCATCGAAAAAGAAGTTCCTGATGTTGCCGACAGCGACTATCAACCTTTTCTGGAAGCCGAAGCACGCAAAGTCTGGGAATTGCAGCAGGAAGGTTATATCCGCGAGATCTATTTCACTGACAACCACTTTGCTGTTTTGATGCTTGAAGCCAGCGACAAAATGCACGCCTGTGAAATCATCGGACAACTGCCGCTGGTTCAAAACAAACTCATTGATTTTGAATTGATGGCATTACGTGCGTATCCCGGATTTGCTCGACTTTTTAAACCTGAATGGAAATGAAAAAATTTATCATAACGCTACTAATTATCTCAGGAATGTCTGCCATTGGTTTCGCTCAGAATCCGGTTGAATATGGGAATAATCCGAAGGCAGGACACTATGCAAGAATTAACGGGATCGACCTTTATTACGAAACTTATGGCAGTGGAGAACCGCTGGTAATGCTGCACGGTAACGGCGGATCGATTGAAGCTTTCAAATTTCAGATTCCTTTTTTTGAGAAATATTATCATGTAATTGCCATCGACAGCAGGTTACAGGGGAAATCGGGTGGTTCGGCCGATACCATTTCATACGAAATGATGGCAGCCGACTTTTGTGCGCTGCTCGATTACCTGCATATTACTTGGGCCAATGTGCTGGGCTGGAGCGACGGCGGTATCGACGGTATCATGATGGCTTTGCATTGTCCTGAAAAAGTGAAACGGCTGGCTGTTTCGGGCGCCAATACTGTTCCCGACACCACGGCGCTTTACCCCGCCGACCTGCAAGGCATGAAAGATTTTGTTGCCAAACCGGGAAATGCTTCGAAAAAGGAGATCGCCCTCAACCAAATGATGATCGACCAGCCCAACATTTTATATTCCGAACTGAAGCAGATTCATTGCCCAACGCTGGTGATGGCAGGCGACCACGACATGATCCGTCCGGAACACACGCTAAAAATCTTCCAGTCGATACCGGGGGCACAACTTTGCATTTTTCCAGACTCGCACCACGGTGTCTGTCAGCAGCATCCGAAGTTATTTAACGAAACGGTTTTGCGGTTTTTTCAGGGAAATTGATTGAGAAGGCTGCATTTTGGCTAAACCTGGCGGAAAGACCTATCCAGAAAACCGCAGAGGCAACGCATCACTTGTGCAGATTTACTTGCTATACAATCCAAAGTTAAAATTAGCAAAGACAATGACAACTCGCAGATCAATACATTTGAAATGAACATCTTGCACTGACCACTCTGTATAAAATAATACTATTCTCCGGTTACTATTTGATGCGTAGTTTTACTGTTTTATTAAACCACAGAATCCGTAGAGGATTCTACCCGTAAAAATCGCCGACGCTCATATTAGCTACAGCTTGTATTGGCGTTTTTTAGTTTTTCTACTTTCTCTTTATGGCAAACCAATACATTTTTCATGTCTCCGTGCCAGTTATGAAATCCATTTCCCTGGCAATCTTTAAAATCTTTGCACGATTCGCACTGACCGGTTCTTGTCCAGTCCCTGTTTCGAAATGGCTGAAATTTGGTTTCCCAAATCGCATAAAAATTGTCCGTATAAATGCTTCCTTGAGAAAAAGCCCTGTCAATATTTGGACAAGCTGAAATCGAACCGTCAATAAGAATTGAACCAATATTAATCCCTGCTCTGCAAAAGAAATACGAGTCTCTCACCAATGGTTCATATTTTCCGACATAACCTTCACAACTAAATTTCACATCAATTTCTTTGGATTTCCGGCAATCTGCTATAAAGTTCATTAATCGAACAAATTGATTGTCGGTTAATGACAAATTCAGATTATGAGTGGCTCTCCCAATGGGAATAATCGTAAATAATCTCCATGCCTTGACATTTTTGGAAATTAACAATTCCCTTATTTGTTCAAGTTCATCGATATTCTTTTGATTTACACAAGTTACAACATCGAAGTTAATGCGACTGGAAGATGAGGCCAATTCAATTGCATTTATTACCTTATCGAAACTTTTTTCACTATTTCTCAACCAATTATGAGATTCTTCAAGTCCATCTAAACTGATTGTTAATGCGCCTATTCCAGCATTTAGTAACGAAATGTGTCTTTGTTTGTCATATAAATGTCCATTTGAAACAATTGACCATTTAAAACCTCGTTTTCGCAGTTCTTTTCCACAAAACTCTATATCACTTCGTAAAAGAGGTTCTCCGCCGGTAAATACTACCGTAAAATTTTGTGGTCTATTTTTGATTGTGTCAATTGCCTTAAAAAAATCAGCAGCAGGCATATCCGGATGCAAACTATCTTTAGCGCAATCACTTCCGCAATGCAGGCAGTTTAAATTACAGCGCGTAGTGCACTCCCAAAACAAATAATTCAGTTCGTGCCGTTTTACTTCTGAATCCCTGAATTTTCTGAAACTATATTTTTGGATTGATAAAAGCATTTATTTCTCGTCCAAAACGATATCTAGATACACCTTTTCACTCAAATTCGTTAAAACAGTATCCTTATCGACAAAAAGTCCGTTTTGAGCAGAATCAATATCCTGAAATTGAAGCGTCAGTCCTTCAATCTTTTCTGTATAAAATGAAAACTTACCATCTGCATCAGTCATCTGATATTGCATGTTATTGGCAACTAAAACTTTAATTCCCTTAATTGGTAATCCTGAAGATTCAGACTTTACTTGTCCTTCAACTAACAAATCAAGTCCAAAATCCTGGGGAGTTCCATAGCATGCCTGAAAAACAAACATCGCCGAGGTAAAACTTAATCCCCCAACTATTTTTCTGATTACATTTTTTTTCATGTTTTTCATTTTTATCTATGATGCTTTCTATGGTTTGCAGGTTGCTTTTACAATGAATGCCAGCAGACAAATAGCAGCCAGTTTATTGTTCCGTTACTCTTTCAGTTGTATGTTTTTCCATTGTATAAAAATAACCAACTATGTTTACATATAAAATAATTAATCGCTTATTTTCAATCTTTTATGCAAAAAAATCACAGAAGGCAAAAAATTTAGCAAACTGAATATTTATGCCTGAATCTTGTTGTTTGGTGTGCTTTTCATGGTGTCATTTTCTACTGCCGCTGTTTGAATAAGGAATACCCAATTAGATCATTCCCTGCAATTTTTCTGATCTGCTCACTCCTACAAACTCAGGGAGCGGCGGCTATTCGTTTCGCCCATGCCTGTTTCTTTGCCTTTGCCTTTGCATACTCCTATTTAGCCTTCTTACTTCTGCCTTGTCTTAATACTTCCAAACCAGTACACCGGCTGTTGGAATGGTTTTTTCGCCAACAATTATTTCGGCATTGACAGGTAGTTGCATTTCGTAAATTTTATCTGCATAGTTCACAGCAATGCCAAACCCGTCACGATACTCAACCTTCACCCCTTCAGGATAATCTTCAACTGTCAGTTGCTGTTGCTTGTACAGCTTTTTCAGCACTTCTTTTTCCAGCGCTCCACCGCGCGAATCCACGCCAATATATGTCACCGTTCCTTTACCCGCTTTTCGCGAAATAACGGCTGGTGTCCCGGCGTAAAAACCATTTTCGAAAGTTGCCCAAACCTCTGTACCGGCGTATGGTTTCAACAAATCGCCCCAACTTGTCCAGGCAAAATCCTGCCCGTCGAACTTTACTTTTCCGGGGGACTGTGGCACCAGCAAATCATACGAATCGACTGCCGAACCAATAAGCGGATACATGGGTTGGTAAAATCTGGCCTCCCACAAATGACCACCCTTATCCTGAAGTCCGGTCCGGCAACTGATCACCAGATTACCGCCATTTTCGGCATACTTTGTCAACTTATCGATCAGGGATTGGTCAATCATCTGGTAGGCCGGAACCACCAAAACCGGGTATTGACTGAAATCGGCTGCCTCGCGCACAAAGTCAACCGGACAGCCAAACGACTTCAAAGCCCGGTAATATTTCAGGAAATGTCCCTCGGTATACCATTCCGAAGTTTGACGGTTCAGGTTGAGGGCCATCACATTCTCGACATCGTAAAGAATCCCGGTTTTCCGGTTTTTATATGCCTCCGGAAGCTTCGCATTGCCGTCATATTTTTGCCTGAGTTTGGCAACTTCCTGAATGAACTGACTAAATTCTTTCCCGCCCGGAGTCGGCGTAACGCCATCGGTACCCACAATTCCGTAGTGATAGGCTTCGTAACCATACAAAGGAGCGCGGTAACGGTAGGTACAGGTTAGCTAGCTTCCGCCTGCAAACACATGCCACAGCCAGAGGCGAACAGCGCCCGGAAGCGGCTGCGGATTGATATTGCCCCAGTTTACCTGTCCGGGTTGAAGTTCCATCACACCATAAGTGCCCGTGAGCGGACGAAAATAGTCGTTTGCCATGGCAATGCGTGTATATTCGCCTACGCGGAAACCTTCGGCTCCAATCCCGCGTTCGCCACCGTAAACCATATATCGCGTGTAAGTGGTGAAATCGAGTTCTTTGCTCATCCCGATGTAGGAAACGTCGTAGGAAGGAATGTAGTTGGTGGTAATCCACTGGTCGGGGCCCGAGAATTTCCGGATAACTTTTGCCTGATCATCGAGAAATGAGGCAGTCTCAGAATCAGCAAACCGGTAATGATCGAGCCGCTGGTGCAGGTTCATGCCCCACTGCGAGTGGCGCGGCAGGTTAATCTGATCAAAACTGGTGTAGGTACCACTCCAAAAGTTCGTTCCCCAGGCCTCATTCAGCGCGTCAAGCGTTTTATACTTGCTTTTCAGGCAATCGCGAAAACGTTGCGGCACATCTTTTCCGTAATCGAGAAAGCGACGTGGCTCATTGTCGAGTTGCCAGCCAATCACCCGCGGATCTTTTCCGTAGTGACGGGCCAGTTGTTCGATCATTTTTAGCGAATACTGGCGGTAATAGCTGCTCGAAAAAGAAGCGTGCTGCCGTCCGCCATGATCCATTTGCCGACCATTTTCGTCAGTTTCGAGCACTTCGGGATGACTCCTGACCAACCAAACCGGAGGTGTTGCCGTTGAAGTACAC
>JAEWME010000109.1 GCA_023393265.1 Bacteroidota bacterium
AGTTAGCTTGTTCATTTTTAAATCTTTCAATTTTTTCGGATTTGCAAATATAGAGGTTTGTCAGTGAGTTCCTGTATCTGATAAACCAAAAACTAAACGGTTTGTGATTTTAAATAGTATCCTGAATGTCGGCAAATCGTGATTTTTTAACGGTAAACATAAACCAAACGCCCGGAGCCGCTGGCCGATTTTCCACCACTCGTAGCACTAACCCGGTAAATGTATACACCTGGTCGCATTTTCACATGTCTGTTAGCGGGAGTCCATTCCAGCGGCAAACTTTCGGTACCAACCGAACCAATTTTTGTTGTCAGCATATCGACCCTCACTCCTGAAGTTTCAAAAACCTCCAATGTAATATCCATCGATTCGTCGGGTTGGTTATGAGTGAACACGAAATGGGTTTCATCCTGCACCGGATTCGGATAACAAGTCACGCTTTCAATACGGAAATCGTCTTTCACATAAAACCGAATTTCTTTTTCAGAAGAGTTATTCACCACGTCCCACACTTTAACTTTCAGAACATGTTCTCCTTCGGATAAATTATTCAACGGAAATACGATTTTACCACTGGTGTAACTGTCTTTGTCGGCCTGAAAATAGTCGTTCAGAACCATCACATTAGCATTGTCGCCGTCCAAAACAGCAGTAATATCGTGACCAATTCCGGTTCCAGCGGTGTTCACTCCGGTTTCGTCGCTTATGTCGGCCAATAAAACCGAGCTTGCGCTCACGGTTCCGCCATCTTCAAACGAACGCGAGTTCATATACAGATCAATTTCAGGCCCATTTGTGTCGGCTACGGTAGATGATGAGGTTCCTCCGATGTAAAAGTCTGTAAAGTATCCGTTTGCATCATGAGTTTCGTTATAGGCATAATATAAAATTTTGCCTTTATCAAGCTTGAACGAAATATCTTTGGGTACAAAGAAAGTAAACTCGAACGCTCCATTTTTAACTGTCGCCAAACCTTTATACAGCACATTGTTTTGAACAGCATAGCTGATCGGACTTTGGCCTGAATTACCGAGTGTCTCAACCCGCATGGCTTTATCGTAAACTGTCGGAATGATTTCGCCGTTGAATGAATCGATTTTATTCCCGTCGGCCCCGGCGATGAAACCTTTTACAGTTACCAGCGAAAGCGACCTGATGGTATCTGTTTCAACATTCACATCTTTTCCATTGATGCTGGTAGTTTGCACCGAATATTCAGGATTGGCAAGCCGCATGGCCGGGTCGGCAAGCAGGGAAAAGTTCAACTGATTAATACCTGTATTGGAAGAAGCTTTTGCCAGCCTCATCACATCGCCCATCCGATAATTATTACCCAACTCGTCCTTCTCAAAAATGTAATCGAAGAACTTCGTATTCAAAGTTGCATTGCTGGTAGAATACACCACCCTGGTTGTCGAAAACAAACCGACGCCTCCTCCTGAAGGGTTGAACAGAATGTATTCACCAGCTGTCGTTTCGTCAGCATCGTATCGGCTGTATTCACAGGTCGCCGTAACAAAAATTGGAAGGCGGTTGTAGTTACTCCACGAATTTATGGTGCCAATATCAAGCACTGCCTCATCGGCCAGGTTGCGTTCGTTTGCATGGCCGGTGTAGTTCATCACGAGGGTTCCCTGTTTTACCCTGTTTGAAATGGCCGTAGCAACCTCCGGATATTTTTCGCCTCCAGCAGATGATATTTTTTTATAGGAGTCGAAATAAATCTTATCAGTATAAAATGAAGGGTAATTTCGGTTAACGTTGGAGGCCAGTGTCTCTGCCTGTGAGGCATGTTGATTGGAGTAACGATCGGCTAAGTTTCCGTCATCTGCGATAAATGTCACTATATTTCTCCAGTTGCCAAACGTTTCGGTTTCGTGGTAATGTTTGATCTTACCAACCACTGCTTCGGCATCAGCAACCGTATTCGCAGGAATTCGTCCAATTCCCAGGTCAACTGTACCAGTGGCCCCTCCTTCATTTTCGTCGAGAAAAACAAAAAAATCATCAGAGACAAATGATGTGACGGGGGAAAGCGATTCATCGGATTGATAGGTAGGTAAAAGATTGAATTTATGTCCAAGGATATTTCGGTTATCGTAACTTCCGTCACCCATCAGCAAAATATATTTAAAAGTGCGTGCTCCCGATTGAGTGCCACGATCATAATACATCCTGAAAAAGTTTCGCAATCCCGCCGGATCAGGCAATCCTCCGGAAAACTCGTTATAGATCAAATCGGGCGTTATCACAGAAACCGTCATGCGATCATTCGTACGGCGAAATTCAGCAAGATCGTTAGCTGCATTCAGAAGTTTTTGATTTGCAATGATGATCATTTCGGGAGCCTCTGTTCCATGAAGGTTCTGGTTCGCAACATCCGATTCGGAGTCTACTGTTGGAATTGAACCTGCCGGATTAAATGCCACATATTCTCTTGTGACAGCCGAATTGGTTTTGAATCGCAATTGCCCGTTGGAGAATTCGGACGGAACTTCGAAAATTTGATTGATATCAGTAACATCGAAAATTTTGGTTGAAGAGTTAGCATTGCTCAAAACATATTCTGAAATCAATGCAGTACCCAGGACTCCTTTCCCACGAAACTGATAAACATCTGAATTAATGCTTAGCTGGCTCAGATAATTGACAGATATATAGTCGAGCCATGCTTCCGACGAACTATTTGAAGCATTATAATTCAGACGTAATTGAACCGAAGGTGAAGAAATTGAAGCAGAAAATTCGCTGCTTCGGTCATCGGCGTATCTGCTCTCTACATTTCCTATGTCTACCGGTTGAAAGGACATGTTGCCACCGGCTTTGCCGTTCACTGTGATGCTCATCGAAGTGGTTGATGATGATTTTCCTACAGCCGATACTTTAAATTGTACAGGAGAAGCCGAATCAACATTCTCAAGCGTAACCGAAATTGCCTGAGATGTCCCGGCTCTGAAATATTCTCCAAACCAACGGCTTCCAGATGCCAACAGATTTGCCGTCTCCTTCTCATAAAATACATAATTTGGGAAAGACGTCACGGTATTATTGGGTTCCCCAGCAACTGCATCTGCTTTTACAATTAGTTTTAGATTGCCAAGATCAGTTAGATAGAAATATGTTTCGGTTGCATAAGGATTTTGCTGATGGGAATATTTCCCGGTTTTAGTATCCTCAACAAAACTGATATTTCCGGTCGAATAGAAAAACAAACAGTTTTTTCCCGAATTATCTTTTCCCTTCCATACCGGATAAAGCGAAAGATCATCAACTTTGGTGTCTTTGTTCGATACCGGGAGCTTGTATCCACCATTTCCATACATCGCAACCTGATCCGGATTTTGAAAACCCCATTGCTGC
Organism: Bacteroidota bacterium; assembly: GCA_023393265.1. Classification (GTDB taxonomy): domain Bacteria; phylum Bacteroidota; class Bacteroidia; order Bacteroidales; family Prolixibacteraceae; genus Aquipluma. The sequence goes on from JAEWME010000109.1 coordinate 3,361, forward strand.
AATTGGTCATAGGTAATTTTATAAATCCCTCTGGCTTTTACGCTCACTTTCACCCATTTTCCCGAAGCAAGTACTGAGTTCTGTTTCCAATTGAATGCCGCAGTTGCTGATTTAAGTGTTGATACTTCGGGCTCCACCGAATAAGAAAAACTAACCAAACGCTGGATGTGACCATCCTTTTTAATGAAAGGAAATACGGTAAGTTTCATAAAATACTGACTGGCCGATTTCGCAACCTCGCTGCTATATTTCAATTCCTCGTTCTCAATTATTTTCAAGCTCAATAAAGAATCGTTCATTGTTTCGAAAACCGGGTCCTTTATAACAACAGTAAGATTTCGGGTTTCAACTTCGAAACTCTCGAACCAATACGGCAAATTGGTTTCATCAACCAAAGTACTGCCATCAAAATCACTTTTCAATTGATTGCCACCTACAACCGGAGGCACCTGCCAATTAATTGTTCTATGATAATCCGAAGGAAGTGCTGCTGTGAATTGAAACAGAAGTAAACAGAAAAGATATATTTTTGCCATCAGTTTTCATTTATATAGTAAACGGCTCTCCCGCACAATTATTATGAACCAAAGATTTTCGTCAAAAGGCATATCAGAAAGCCGGTTGATAACAATACAAAGATATAAAGCAGGAACAAACCACCGTAAAAAAAGATTGAATCTCTGAACAATATCAATTCAACAATTTAGTTATATTTGTGAGTCTTTTAAAATCAAAGAAAAGAATAAACAATGAAATTTAGATCCATAATTTTATTTGGTCTTGCTGCACTAATGGCTGGATGCGGATTATTTGGAAAAGGCAGTGGAAGCTCAGGCGTTTCCCATTCAACCGGATGGGCATTTGGAGACCCTAAAAATGGTGGTTTTCAGGCCGATGAAAATTATCAACAGGAGACTGGTCCTGGTCTCGTTTTCATTCAAGGTGGAACTTTTACAATGGGTCGTGTTGAGCAGGACGTGATGTATGACTGGAACAATACGCCCCGTAGGGTTACTGTGGCTTCTTTTTATATGGACGAAACAGAAGTTTCAAACCTCGATTATCGCGAATATTTATTTTGGTTGAGAAGGGTCTATCCTTCAAACCCTGAAAAATACAAAGGTGCGCTTCCCGACACATTGGTTTGGAGAGAAGAGCTCGCCTACAATGAACCTTATGTAACCAATTATCTCCGTCACCCTGCTTACGGAAATTATCCGGTGGTTGGTGTTTCATGGAAACAGGCTGATGCCTATGCCAAATGGAGAACTGATCGTGTAAACGAAAAAATCCTGATAGATAAGGGAATTATCGTTCCCGATAATGCGCAGAGCGGCCAGAATGTATTCACTACTGAATCGTTCCTCGCTGGATTGTATCAGGGGACTGAAGGTAAACGTCCGCTGAAAGACGCCGCCGGAACAACAAGAAAAGTTCGCTGGGAAGACGGTCTGCTGCTTCCAAATTATCGCATCCCGACGGAAGCTGAATGGGAATATGCTGCACTTGGTTTGGTTGGAAATACGGATGACGAATTGCTTACTGACCGAAAACTTTACCCTTGGAATGGCAGTTACCTGCGTGACAATTCGAAAAAAACAAAAGGGCGCATGTTGGCTAACTATACCCGCGGGCGAGGCGACTTGATGGGTATGGCCGGATCGCTGAACGACAATGCCGATATCACTGCTCCTGTTGACTCATACGAACCGAACGATTACGGATTGTATTGTATGGCAGGTAACGTAAATGAGTGGGTATACGATGTTTATCGCCCCCTTTCATCAAACGACGTAGCTGAATTCCAGCCTTTCCGCGGTAATACATTCACAAAATACCGTACTGATGCAGATGGTAAACTGATGCGTGACGCATACGGTGAACTAATTAAAGACACGATTGCTGATTACCGTAACTTCAGAGATGGTGACTACAGCTCGCAGGTTATCGAAGGTAACGCTGACTGGAATGCGCAAAAAGATAAAACGAAAACTGGCGGCATGTATCTCCAGTCTACAAAAGAAGGGGAATTCTCTTCTCTAATTACAGACGTATCACGCATTTACAAAGGTGGTAGCTGGAAAGATAGACCTTACTGGCTGAGTCCCGGTGCACGTCGCTATAAACTTGAAACAGAGTCGGCAAGCGACCTCGGATTCAGGTGCGCCATGACAAGGGTTGGTAGCCCCGACGGGTTTTAATTCACAAATATCAACTATCAACTCAATAGAAACCTCATTTGAAAAAGTGAGGTTTTGTTTTTTCAATAAAAATGAATATCGAACAATTATATTCCATCTTTAAACAACATCCGGTTATTACAACCGATTCCCGGGACATTCCGCAGGGTAGTATTTTCTTTGCGCTGAAAGGCGCCAATTTCAACGGCAACACCTTTGCAGCCGAAGCACTCGAAAAGGGCGCCTCCTATTCGGTTATCAACGAACCAAGTGAACAAACGAATGAACGGTTTATTGTGGTTGCTGATGTGCTGACAACACTTCAGCAACTGGCCCGTCATCATCGCGACCAGTTGGGCATTCCCATTTTATCGATCACCGGCACCAACGGAAAAACGACGACCAAGGAACTTATCGCCGCTGTTTTGTCAAAAAAGTTTAAGGTAAACTACACCAAAGGAAACTTGAACAATCACATTGGCGTTCCACTCACGTTGCTTTCAATGGATACCTCTACTGAGTTTGGTGTGGTAGAAATGGGTGCCAATCACCCAGGCGAAATTAAAGTCCTAAGCGAGATTGCCAATCCCGATTTTGGCATCATCACCAATATTGGCAAAGCCCATCTCGAAGGATTCGGATCTTTCGAGGGAGTGATCAATACCAAATCTGAACTTTACAATTTTCTGAGAGAAAAGGGAGCGAAATGCTTCATCAATGCGGACAACGAATTGCTGATGAAACAATCGAAGGACTTGAAGAAAATTACCTATGGCACATCGACTTCTTATTTTCTATCAGGAGAAATAACCAGTAGCGAAAATTACCTGGTAGCTAAAGTACTTTTTCCAAAGGGCTGGCTTTATCTAAAGACAAAGCTTGTAGGAAACTACAATTTTGAGAACCTTCTGGCCGCAGCTTGTGTCGGTAAATATTTCGGTGTCGATCCATTACTTATCCAAGCTGCTCTCGACGAATATCAGCCATCAAACAACCGCTCGCAACTTATTAAAAAGGAGAAGAATACGATCATCATGGACGCCTACAATGCCAATCCGACGAGCATGATGGCGTCGCTGACCAACTTTTCAGAAATAAAAAATGAACAAAAATGGTTAATTCTTGGAGATATGCTGGAACTGGGAGATGTTTCCGAGGAAGAACACCAAAAGATTGTTGATTTCATTGATCAGCAGGAATTTGATGAAGTATTCCTCGTTGGTAATCAATTTATGGCGACCACCTCGCTAAAAGAAAAAAAGAAGTTCGACCATGTCGAACTTCTTTCAAACTACCTAAAAACACAACCTATTGAAAACAAACTTATTTTAATTAAAGGATCCCGCGGCATACACCTTGAACGGGTTCTTGAGTTTCTGCCATAGGGCAGATTAATTGATATTTGGTTTTTTCACATTTAAAACTTCTTCGATAGCCCGTTCGAAAGTTGATTTGGGCAGTGCGCCCATTGCCATTTGAGGCTGTCCTTCTGACGGAACAAATAAAAGTGACGGAATGCTCTGGATACCAAATATGGCTGCAAGTTCTCTCTCGTCTTCAGTATTTACTTTATAAATAACAAGGTTGTCACCATACTCATTCTGAAGTTCTTCCAAAACCGGGGCAACCATTTTACATGGGCCACACCAGTCAGCATAAAAATCAATCATACAAGGTGTGGAGCCTTCATATTTCCATTCTTTATTGAGTTCAAAGTTGAATACTTTTTCTTTGAAAGTCTCTAGTGTCAAGTGTTCTAACATGGTGTAATTTTTATTTATGCAAATATATACATTTTTTGATATATTGATATCAATTGCCGTGCCATTTAATTTTAAAGGCTAGCTTAATAGCAACTCTATAATAAATTGTAATTTTGTCATGATCTAAAAAAAATTGTCATATATAGATATTTAAATATGACAGCGAATTGCAATTATAACTTCTAAACTCCGGAAAAGTTCATTGGGGAAGCAATAGTTTTTCTAATGTTCCGGAAGTAAGAGAAGTTAATTAGTTAATAGTAAATGAGAAAACATCTGAGTCATCCCATATTTAAAGTTATTTCTGAACTGGCAGACGAACTGAATCAGGAAACGTACGTCATTGGAGGGTTTGTGCGCGACTTAATTTTGAAAAGACCATCTCCGGATATTGATGTTGTTACAATTGGTAGCGGAATCAGGCTGGCCGAGATGGTTGCGAAGGGACTGGGACCCAACATACAGGTAAGTGTTTTTAAAACATTTGGCACTGCCATGTTGAAATACCAATCGCTCGAAGTTGAATTTGTTGGGGCCAGAAAAGAATCGTACAACGAAAACTCCCGAAAACCTATTGTGGAAGATGGCACACTGGAAGAAGACCAGAACCGACGGGATTTTACAATCAACGCATTGGCCATTTGCCTGAACAAAAGCCGCTTTGGAGAGCTCATTGATCCGTTCGGAGGTATTGACGACATTGGGAAAAAAATCATTCGTACGCCACTTGATCCGGGAATAACTTTTTCGGATGATCCGCTCCGCATGATGCGCGCCATCCGGTTTGCCACACAACTCGGTTTCACCATTCAGGAAGAAACACTGAATGCCATTGCCAGCCATAAGAATCGCATACAAATCATATCGAAGGAGCGGATAGGAGAAGAACTGAATAAAATCATCATGTCGTCGAAACCGTCGGTTGGCTTTAAACTACTAGACAAAACAGGACTGCTTGAACTGATCTTTCCGGAATTACACCGGATGAAAGGCCGGGAAGAAGTGAACGGAATCGGACACAAAGACAACTTTTTTCATACGCTTGAGGTGCTCGACCGCATTGCGCCCAACACCAACAACTTGTGGCTTCGATGGTCGGCTCTGTTGCACGACATTGCCAAACCGGCCACCAAGAAATTTTCGCCTCAATTGGGCTGGACTTTCCATTCGCATAATTTCATCGGAGCCAAGATGG
>JAEWME010000397.1 GCA_023393265.1 Bacteroidota bacterium
CCACGCTACCAACATCAATCACTGAAGCTGAACTGGCCGATTTTGAAGCCACTGCCAGTAAGTTAGTTGCAAAGAATATCGATATTTTTGTGGTGATGGGCATTGGCGGTTCATACCTGGGAGCTAAAGCTGTGGTTGATGCTTTGTCTGACAGTTTTGCCCACCTGAAACCGAGAAAGAATCCGTTTATCCTGTTTGCAGGCCAAAACATCAGCGAAGACTATCTTTTCGAGTTGCGTGAATTGCTGAAAACCAAAGAATATGCGATGGCTGTTATCTCGAAATCGGGAACCACCACAGAGCCTGCTTTGGCTTTCCGTCTCCTGAAACAGGACATCGAAGATAAATATGGCAAGAGCGAAGCCGCTGACCGTATTGTTGCTGTTACCGATGCCAAACGTGGTGCACTTCGCTCGCTGGCAACTACCGAAGGATACAAAACTTTCGTTATTCCTGATGATGTAGGTGGCCGCTATTCGGTACTTACTCCGGTTGGGCTACTTGCCATCGCCGTTGCCGGTTTCGACATCCGTACGCTGGTGAAAGGAGCTGTCGATATGCAAAATGCTTCAGGAGTGGATGTTCCGTTTGAACAGAACCTTCCGGCTCAGTATGCAGCCGTTCGTAACGAACTATACAAGAATGGAAAAAAAGTAGAGATTCTGGTGAATTACAATCCGAAACTGCACTTCCTCGCCGAGTGGTGGAAACAACTTTACGGCGAAAGCGAAGGAAAAGACGGACTTGGAATTTTCCCGGCTTCAGTCGATTTTTCTTCCGACCTTCATTCCATGGGACAATACATTCAGGAAGGCGAACGCACCCTGTTCGAAACAGTTATTTCGGTTGCTAAACCCGATACTGAAGTAATCATTCCGACAGATCAGGATGACCTCGATGGCCTGAATTTCCTTGCCGGAAAACACGTTGACGAGGTGAATAAGATGGCCGAGCTTGGAACTATGCTGGCCCATGTCGATGGCGGCGTTCCAAATGTTCAGATTGTGATGCCAAAGCTGAATGAGTATTACCTCGGACAGTTGATTTATTTCTTCGAACTGGCATGCGGTTTAAGTGGTTATACCCTTGGAGTTAATCCATTCGATCAGCCCGGTGTTGAAGCATACAAGAAAAACATGTTTGCCCTGCTCGAAAAACCAGGATACGAAGAAGCAACAAAAGCCATTAAAAAGCGCTTGTAATCGAAAAAATAGCATAATTTAGAAAGAGAAATCCTGCTACGGGGTTTCTCTTTTTTATTGCTGAAAATGGGAATGAACTTATCAAATAACTGGAAGGGTTTTTTATGGGCTTTGGTTGGCACCATTGCTTTTTCAAGTCTTTATGTGTTTAGTAAAGCCAGCCTGAACCAGGTTACACTCGCGCAGTTCGGCTTATATTACTTCGGAATAGGCTTTCTGCTCAACCTGATGCTGGTATTGTTCTCCGGCAAATACCGTGATATGATGAGGCTGCCCAAAAAAATGGTGTACCTCTTGCTGGTGATGGCTGCTGTTGACCTGGCCTCGAATGTTACCTTTTTTATTTCTATTCATGCCATTGCCGATCCGTCGGTTACTTCTTTTCTTGGCAATTTGTTCCCCGTTTTTCTCACCGTTTTAAGTATTCTTTTCCTGAAAGAACGATTTACGCTGATGGAAGCCATGGGCGGATTTCTGGCTATTGCCGGCGCTTTTGTGATTAGCTACAGTGGCGGTGCAGACTGGCAGCGTTTTTTCATTGCCGGAACTGGATGGGTGGTACTCAATACTTTTTTGGCAGCTACTTTTTCTGCCATCGTGAAAAAGAATATTGACAAAGCTAGTCCCGAGATTTTTAACCTGAATTCTAATGCCTGGATATTTCTGGCCTTTCTGATTTACTTTCTGCAAAGCGGCGATACTCTGGTTATTTCAGAAAATGCACTTTTCAATATTTCTGCCGGGGCTTTCTTTGGTTCTTTTGTTGGCTTGTTGTCTTTTTACTATTCCTATCGCTATATTCCGGCTTCGCACTCGGCCATTGTGCAAAGTCTCAAAGGCATATTTGTCTTGATCATCGCGTTTTTGTATTTGGATAAATTCCCGGAAACCATTCAGCTTGCAGGAGGTGCAATTACTATTGGTGGCGTTTTGGTGATGACACTTTCGCAGGCCGGACTGTTATCTTTCGGCAAAAAGAAAAATGCCTGAAGAGTTTTGCAACCATAGTTCAGGCATCTTTATATGTGACTAGTTTTTTCTATTGGTGGAATCTTACCGCATTCCGAATGTGCGGAATAACCATGAAATCAATAATTTCCTGTTTGCAAATAGGCGATGTGGCGCCTGTTGTGGTGGCAACCATTGCGCCTGCAGCATTTCCGAAACGCAGTGCTTCATCAATCGGGAAACCGTTCATGTAGTAGTGAACAAAACCTGCCGAGAACGCGTCGCCTGAACCCACTGTGTCACCAAGACTGATCTGGTAGCCCGGGTCGTAGTGGAAAATGTCTTCTTTGGTTAAACAGAATGCACCATTCGACCCAAGGGTGCAAAGCAACATGTCGAGGTCGTATTTCTCGATTGTTTCCTGAGCCAGATCTTTCAGATTTTCGTGTTTTAAACCCAGC
>JAEWME010000411.1 GCA_023393265.1 Bacteroidota bacterium
TTTTATGGGATATACTTTTTTTGATGCCTGCCACAAGCAGCCTTTCGATAAAAGCAACGAGGAAATCATCCAAAAATTCAAGGAAATAACCAATATCAGCGAGCGCCGTTGGATTACCGATGATCTACAGAATTCTGATATGGCTGCCTTTGCTATTAAAGATGCCTGTGAATCAGCCGGTGTTGATCCGGAGTCGCTCGATTTCATCATCGTTGCTCACAATTTTGGAGATATAAAGCCGAATTCGACACTTGTCGATATTTTGCCGAGTGTGGCAAATAAGGTGAAAGCCAAAATGGGAATTAAAAATCCTTCCTGTATTTGTCATGACGTCGTTTCCGGTTGTCCGGGCTGGACTCAGGGGATGATTACTGCCGATGCCTATATTCGGAGCGGAATGCACAAACGTGGTGCGGTGGTTGGCTCTGATGTGCTTTCCCGGATTTCCGACCCGCACGATCGCGATACAATGATATATGCCGACGGTGCCGGTGCTGTGGTGGTAGAAGCCATTGAAAGTGAAGAGCCAGTCGGAATTTTGGCCCATGCCAGCCGGTCCGATTCTGTTTCGTTCTGGAACCTGCTCTACTCCGACGAGTCGTTAAATCCGGAGTTACAAGGAAATACCCAATTCATTCGCATGGCTGGACACAAATTGTATGTTTACGCCATTTCTCATGTTCCTGGAGTGGTGAAAGAAAGCATCGAAAAAGCCGGATTGAAGCTAAGCGACATCAAGAAAGTACTTATTCATCAGGCAAATGAAAAAATGGACGAAGTAATTCTTCGGAATGTATTTAAGTTATATGGCGAAAAGGAAATTCCTGAAGGAATTATGCCGATGACCATTGAAAAGCTTGGCAACTCGTCAACAGCAACTGTACCAACACTGCTGGATATGGTGGTGAAAGGGCGCATGGAAGGACAGGAAATCAATCGCGGCGACTACATTATTTTATGCTCAGTTGGTGCAGGCATGAATATCAACTCGATTATTTACAAATGGTAGAATCTATCAATTAATCCTCAATATTACCTTTTTGAGATTTACAGATCCGGCAACCGCAAATTGCCGGATTTTTTTTACCACCGAATCGGCTCTTTCCCATGTTCTGCCAAATACTTATTGGCATTCGAGAACTGATGGTTGCCAAAGAATCCCCGGCTGGCAGAGAGGGGAGAGGGGTGCACCGATTTCAGGATCAGGTGTTTTTGCGGATCGATGAAAGCGCCTTTGCTGATCGCGTAATTTCCCCATAAAATAAAAACCACATGTTCGAGTTTATTAGCCACCAGGTGAATTACTGCATCGGTAAATTCTTCCCAGCCTTTGCGCTGGTGCGAACCAGCCTGATGAGCCCGTACCGTAAGCGTTGCATTGAGCAGCAAAACGCCTTGTTGCGCCCATCTGGTCAGATTTCCTGATGGCGGGATGGGAGCCCCGGTGTCGTCATGAATTTCTTTGAAAATATTTCGTAAGCTCGGCGGAAAGTCTACTCCGTCATTCACCGAGAAACAAAGCCCGTGTGCTTGTCCCGGACCATGATAGGGATCCTGTCCCAGGATAACCACTTTTACCTGGTCGAACGGACACTGGTCGAATGCGTTGAAGATTAGCTTTGCTGGTGGAAAAATCCGCTGATTGGCATATTCCGAACGCACAAAATCGGTCAGTTGGATAAAATATGGTTTTTCGAATTCATCGTTAAGTTGCCTTTTCCAGCTTTCTTCAATTTTTACGTCCATGGGTTTTCGATTTTTGGTAACCGGAAACAAAATAGCCAATAATTCTTCGGAATTCAAATTTGTGTGACAGACAAAATGGTCTGAGTTTGTATCTGAGTGTCGGTTAATACTACGCTACTTTTGCGTATTTTGGTCTGGTTGTTAAGGCGTGGTTGCCTGGGAACAGATCAAAACATCAGTTATGGAATTCTTATATTTTTGGGGAGGCATTTTGCTTGGCTTTGCAGTAGCATCAATTTATCTGGCTTCGAAACTTCATAAACAGCGGATCTCTTTTAACCTTGAGAAGTTTGAGGTTGAGAAAGCGCGGTCGCTGTTCGAGGACCGTTATTTGAATCTGCAGAAAGAACGCGAAGCTTTCCTATTGACGATTCAGAAGTTACAAGCAGAAACAGAGCAAAAAAGCAGTATGATCGCACGGTTGGATGCCGATCTTCTGAACCTTCAGGAGAAACTGGATAACCAGCAAAAAATGATGGATCAGTTACAGCAGAAGTTTGCCACGGATTTCGAACTGGTGGCAGCTAAAATCCTGAAACAAAATACGCAGGATTTCTCGGCAGAGCACCGCAAAAGCCTGGACGAACTGTTATCACCTCTGAAGGAAAAGATTCAGGTTTTTGAGCGAAAAGTGGAGGATACTTACGAAAAAGGGTTGAAAGATCAAACCGATTTGCGCGCCGAGTTGAAAAAGCTACACGATCTGAACCTAAAAATCAGCGACGAGGCCAATAACCTGACCAAGGCGTTGAAGGGCGATGTGAAAAAACAAGGAAACTGGGGCGAAGTAATTCTGGAAAGCGTTTTAGAGCGCTCGGGGTTGACCCTGGGACGCGAATATGAAAAGCAGGAAAGCGTTATTTCGGCGACCGGCCAGCGCCTGCAGCCCGATGTCGTGGTTCATTTGCCCGATCGGAAGCACATCATTATCGACTCAAAAGTTTCGCTGGTTGCCTACGAAAAACTGGTGAATGCCATCGACGAAA
>JAEWME010000365.1 GCA_023393265.1 Bacteroidota bacterium
TGGGTTATGAGCCCAACGAGCTACCAACTGCTCCACCCCGCAGTGTATTTTTTGATAAATAATCGTCGTTTTTAAGAACTTTGCTTTGAGTGTTGTTTGTTTCACTAAGCGGGTGCAAATATATGGCAACTTTTCATACTTTCCTAATTAAACCTGAAAAAATATTCAAATCAGGGTCGGCTTTGGAAGTTAAAAAGTATTAATAAACCTGCTGCAGGGATAGTTTTCTGCAAATTCTTCTAATTTTGTTGTGCGAAAATTCGTACGATGAACAGAAAGGAGCTTCGAAAGAAAATATTTCAGACACTGAAAGACCACTATCGGTTGATCATATACAACGACTCGTCTATTCAGACCGTCTGGAGCATTAAACTAACACCAATCAAAGTATTGACTTTGGGAAGCTTAGGTGCCATTTTACTCATTCTGCTCACCACTACCATCATCGCCTATACACCTTTACGCGAAAACATACCTGGTTACCCGAGCGCCAAAGTACGCCAGCAAATTATTACCAACTACATTTTGGTCGATTCGCTTGAACGTGAATTAAGGTCGCGCGATAACTATTTAAAAAAGCTTCAGGCATTATTTGCAGGCGAGGTTCCCGACGAATCATTGTCGGCAGATTCGGCAAACCTGAAAAAATACGATGTGAAATTCAGAACATTGAATGCCGACTCGCTTTTTCAGGATAAACTGGACGCTGAAAAAACAAACCTATCCCTGCTGCAAAGTTCGAAGAAACTTCCCAGCATTGCAAACATTCATTTTTTCACACCGTTGCGCGGGCTGATAACCAATCGGTTTAATGCAAAAACCAATCACCTGGCTGTTGATGTCGTGGGCAAACAGAATTCACGCATTTCGGCTGTACTCGACGGCACGGTTGTCTTTTCCGGATGGACCATGGACACCGGATACTCTATTTTTATCCAGCACGAAAACAACATTATTTCGGCATACAAACACAATGCAGAACTATTAAAAGACGTGGGCGACAAAGTGAAGGCCGGCGAGGTAATTGCCATAATGGGGAACAGCGGCGAACTGACCACTGGCCCACACCTGCACTTTGAACTTTGGCACAACGGAACAGCCCTTGATCCGGAGACCTACATTGATTTTTAACCTGATTTATGAAAAAACGAATTGCAATTCTTGGGTCAACCGGATCGATTGGCACACAAACCCTGGAAGTGATTGCACAAAATCCGGAGCATTTTGAAGTTGAAGTTCTCACCGCCAACAACAACCTGGAACTACTTGCCGAGCAGGCACGGAAATTTCAGCCCAACGTGGTGGTGATAACCAACTCGTGCCACTACGAAGCGCTTCAGGAGGCCCTGAAGAACGAGCCCATTAAAATATACGCCGGAAGGGAAGCAGCCAGCCAGGTCGTTCAAATGGATACTGTCGACCTGGTGGTTACAGCCATGGTAGGCTACTCTGGATTGATACCAACCGTCAACGCCATCAAAGCAGGGAAAGACATTGCACTTGCCAATAAAGAAACAATGGTAGTTGCCGGCGAAATCATCAACCAGCTGGCCATAGCGCATAAAGTGAACATTTACCCGATCGACTCCGAACATTCGGCCATCTTTCAATGTTTGGTTGGCGAGTTCAATAACGAAATAGAAAAGATTTACCTTACCGCTTCAGGAGGGCCCTTTAGAGGATACTCGCCTGAACAGTTGGCAACCGTTTCGAAAGCGGATGCACTGAAACACCCCAACTGGGAAATGGGTGCCAAAATCACCATCGACTCGGCGTCTCTCATGAATAAAGGTTTTGAGGTAATTGAAGCAAAATGGCTGTTTGGGCTGAAACCGGAACAAATAGACGTGATCGTTCATCCGCAGAGTATTATACATTCTATAGTTCAGTTTCGCGACGGATCGATGAAAGCGCAAATGGGATTGCCGGATATGAAATTGCCAATTCAATACGCGCTCAATTTTCCGGAGAGGTTGCCCTCGAAGTTTAAACGGTTCAACTTTTTAGATTACCCGAAACTGACGTTCGAACAGCCAAATACAAAAAATTTTCGTAACCTTGCACTCGCTTTCGAAGCACTGCACCGGGGTGGAAATATGCCCTGTATCCTGAATGCTGCCAACGAAGTTGTTGTGCAGGCTTTTCTCACCGAAAAGATCGGGTTCATGCAAATGCCGGAAATCATCGAACAGGTGATGGAGAAAGCAACATTTGTAAAAATTCCCTCGCTGGAAGATTATATGCAAACTGACAAAGAAGTCAGAATTCAAACAGCGGCCACTGTTAAACAAATGGCCAGGCAGAAAATATAAGAACAGAAAATTCAGTCAATGGAAGTTATACTGGTAAAAGCGGCACAACTCATTCTTAGTTTATCGTTACTTGTTATCATACACGAGTTCGGGCATTTTCTTTTTGCCCGCTTGTTTAAAACCCGTGTCGAAAAGTTCTATCTCTTCTTCGACCCGTGGTTTTCATTATTCAAAGTAAAAAAAGGTGACACCGAATACGGTGTGGGCTGGCTCCCGCTGGGCGGATACGTGAAAATTTCAGGAATGATTGATGAATCGATGGACAAGGAAGCAATGAAGATGCCGCCGCAACCACACGAGTTCAGGTCAAAAAAAACTTGGCAGCGACTACTCATTATGT
>JAEWME010000368.1 GCA_023393265.1 Bacteroidota bacterium
GCTCTACATGAATTTTCGTTGTGTTCATCAATTCGATGTCTTCCATGTCGCTGGTCTTCAAAATAAGCGGCAACTCAGTTCCGCCAAGGATCAACCCCTCGATCTGGCCTTCACTGTACATGCGGGCGGCAATGGACAGCAGCCGGTTTTTTGTTTCAGGAAGAAAACGGCCACGAACCAATTCCTCCATGTATATTTTATTGATATACCGGCGCTCGTCGGCCATCGGTGTAATAATTTCCATGCCCGCAGCCTCGAACCCGTCCTGATAAAAATCGCTTTCCATGGTTGTTAATGTCCCTATCAAACCCAGACGATTGTAGCCTTTCGACTGCGCGTAGGAAACGGTTGAATCTACGATGCTAACCATTTTGGTACGCACGCGCTTTTTCAGTTCGGCATAAACAAGATGTGGCGTATTCGATGCCATGAAAATGACTTTTGCACCAGCTTTCTCGAGCACAAAAATTTCTTCGGAAAGATAATCAACGAGCTCATCCAGCCTGTCTTCATCAATCAGGCTGAGCATGTAAGTCATGTTAATGCTATTGATAATGACAGCCGGATAATCGCGCTGTCCGCTTCGTTCCTGAAAGCGGGAAATAATTCTTTGGTAGTAATCAACGGTCGAAGCAGGAGCGATTCCCCCGATCATCCCAATGGTCTTAAAATGTTTGAGCATACGAGAAAAGGTTAAGTTAACGCTACAATAAGCTGGTATCGTTGATTCAGGTATGATTTTCTCTAAACTGCGCTACCCGGCTTGTCAACCTCCGATTCGCTTCACCTTGTACCCTGCAGCTTTGAGCAATTCCATTACTTTCATACAGAAGTCGCCTTGTATCAGGATTTCGCCGTCTTTGGCAGAACCACCCACCCCACATTTCGATTTCAGCAACTTAGCCAATTCCTTGAGGTCGTCTTCTTTCCCGACAAACCCGGTTACAAGCGTAACACTTTTTCCTTTTCGCTGTTTCCGGTCGAGCTGAACGTAAAGGTTTTGTTGCTGAGGCGGCAGCGTCTCAGCATTTTCCGAAGCATTCGTCTCGAACTGATAATCGGGATTTGTAGAATAAACCATCCCCAGCCTTTCTTTCCAATCGTTGGCCATTCTATTGAAATTTTGATTTCAAAGATAGCAGATTTTAAAACCGGATTATTTTAAAACGCTTTTAAATTGAACAGTATATCAACAAAATTCAATCGATTGTTGATAAAAAACTGAAGCTAATTGGGACTAAAGAACAGTTATTTTACAATCTGCTCAAGAATGTTCCCGGCACAATGATCAGGAACTGGAAGATTTAGCATCTCCAGAATAGTGGGAACCATGTCTTCACCGTTTGTCCTGCTCTTCAATTGTGTGTGTTTCACACCACTTCCGTAGAAAATAAGCGGGATCGACGAATTATCGGTGTAAATGGTTCTTTGGTATTTATAAACCGGCTGCCAGCCGTCTTCCAACTGGTAAAGCACGTCTCCCGAGCGTTTAAAATTATACGAGTTGGCAATCACAGCAAGCTGGCCTTTCGAAAAGTCGCCCTGCTCGAAAGAACTGGAAGGCAACGCGATTTTTACACCCTCAAACTGGTTGATGAAGTTAGCCGTTTTGGTTTCGATATCGGCCAGTGACACATTTTTCTTTTCCAGCAGTTCCCGATTGAAATATAGCTGCTGATCGCCTACAACTTCAATCCAGTCGCCTTGTCCGTAGGTTACATTGAGATAGGATTTCAACAAAGCCACCGCACTTTCAGGAGAAAAAGTACCGACAGGCATGTTAAACTCCTCTTTCAGGTAATCGACCGGATAGGTTGACGAACAAACTGAAGTCAGCACAAAGAGCGCATTCCCCTTCCCTATTCTTTTGTCAACAAAATCAATCAGCGAAGCAATATCCTGATCGAGGCGCAGGTAGGTGTCTTCCATCTCGACAGAAGCCGGGCCAAACGAGTTGTTCTCATAGTCCATCGAAGTAAATGTGACTGCCAGAAAATCGGGATATTCGTCTTTTCCGAGGTTCTCTTCGAGAATCAAATTAGTTGCAAAATCACGAACAATCTGATTTCCAAACGGAGTTGTCTTCAGGAACTTGTAGCTACCGGCTTTCTCTTTTATTTTCTTCAGACTATACGGGAAGGTGTTCCACTTGTCGTAATAGCCTTTTTCGAGTACATAGTCGTCAGCCAGACTTTCCTCGTAGCTTGTCAGCGGCAGCAAAGTGGTCCAGTCGCGCTGTGCATAGGTTTTGGCAAATGCTTTTTCGTTGAACTGTCTCACCCATTCCGGAAAAATGTCGACATAATAGGAACTGGAAATCATATTTCCGTTTTGTGTATCGAACCAATAGGCACCGTCGGCTGCATGTCCGGCTGAAAGCACTGCACTTATATCATTCATCGCAATGCTGAAAACCTTCGATTTATTCCGGGTACCAATTTTGATCAAGTCGCCAATAGTAGGTGAGAGCAACCTCGCAGCCGAGCGCTCTCCTTCTTTCGAATCGCTGCCAACAGTTATGTAATAATCGTCGTTGATGCCGCTGATTTCTTTTTTCTTAAGCCGGTCGTACCAGGTATCGTTCACTATGCCATGCGTGGCCGGGTAAACGCCGGTAAACATGGTTGCTGTTCCGGTGGATATTTTCTGGATATGAAGATCGAGCCTCGCATTGGTACAAACAGCACCTTCGTCAACCAACCGTTTGAAACCTCCTGGCTGAAACTTATTCCAATAGCGTGTAAGGTAATCAGTTCTCATTTGGTCGATCGAGAGAACAACCACCAGCTTCGGAATTTCCTGCCCCGAATTTTTGTTTGGCTGTGCAGTAAGGGATTGGCTAATCAGGACTGTCAATAACATAACAACTCCTGAGATATTTAATTTTGTCATAGTTGGCTTAAATATGAGCGTCAAAAATAGGAAAACAATGGGTCACGCCCAATTACTTCACCAAAAACGGAAAACCTTCATGAAAAATTATCTG
>JAEWME010000370.1 GCA_023393265.1 Bacteroidota bacterium
AAGTATGTAGAGCACGCCAATTATGTGAACCGAAAGTTCTACGGGTATTCTGCAAAGGAATTCAGGAAAGTGCTTGACGATTTGGGATTGAAAATGCCTTCGGGTCACACGGTAATGGGGCGCGACCATTGGAACGCTGACAAAAAGGAATTTTCCGATTCGTGGAAATACACGGTGGAAGATGCTGCGGTGATGGGCCAGCAATATGTTATTAGTCCGTGGATGGATGAGAGCATGAGAAAAACATACGATGATCTGATGGTTTACCTCGATGTTTTTGACAAATGCGGTGACTTATGCCAGAAATTCGGGATGAAATTTGGCTATCACAACCATTGGGCTGAGTTTACAGAAGAACTCAACGGGCAAAAGCTGTTCGATATCATGATGCAGAAGCTTGATGTGAAAAAAGTGATCATGCAGCTCGACATTGGTAACATGTATATCGGGGGTGCTAAAGCGCTCGACGTGATTAACCAGTATCCCGGAAAATTTGAATTGATTCATGTGAAAGACGAGATTGCCTCGACGAATGCTGAAAAATGGGAAAGCGCCATTCTGGGTAAAGGCATTATTCCGGTGAAAGAAGTTTTAGACATTTGCCGAAAATCAGGCGGAACCAAAGTTTACATCATCGAGCAGGAAGCATACCAGGGAAAAGCTCCGCTGGATTGCATCAGCGAAGATCTGAAGATCATGAAAAACTGGGGTTATTAATAAGAAGATGGTGGGATGAGAAAAAACTTATCCCACTTTTTTCTCCGGATTTTGTAATTTAATATGGTCGTTTATGATTGTATTTGGTTTAAAGTCAATTAATATGAAGTTTCTTATCCCATCGGTGGTTTTGTTGTTTTTATTCTCATGTGGTAAAGAGTCTTTCGACAACAGCAGTCAGGGGCTGATTAAGCGCAAATTGTTTTTTCGCAACATCAACGATACATCTGCTAATTCGGTCGACGAATATCACTATAATCTGGTGGGACAATTGAAAGAGATATCCAGTAAATATCGTACTCAGTTGTTTTATTATAACCGCAATAATTATCTGGAAGCAAGATTGACTTATAATATTTCCGGAGAGAACAAAATAATCAGTGACTCAACATTTTTTCGGTATGAAAGCGGACAATTAATTTCTGAAGAAACGACCTATCCTCCTAATCGGGAGCAATATAAAATCATCTATGAATACAATGGCTCGGAACTGTTTAGGGAAAAGCATTACCTGGATGGGGTGTTTCTGTCGATGACAGCATTCGAATATGTCGCCGGGCGCTGTAGGAAAGAGTCGGTTTATACGGACAGTTTAGGTATTCAGCTTAGCCAAACGGTGGAATATGCTTATGACAAAAATGAACTATCGATGAAAACGCTGCGTCTTGGGAGCGGGACGCTTGCTGGCACCCCAATTTTGGTAACTTATTATCATTACGATGGACTCGGCAATTTGCTGCTTGAGTATGGAGTTCAGGTTGAAGGTGTTGTTAATATCGCTCTTGAATATTGTTATCGATTCGAATACTATTAAAATCAGGCATTTGGGTGTTTGTATTCTGATTTATTTTGGTTGTTCATTCTAATCCGATTAAAAAGAATTTCCGGCTGAATTCCATGGGTTAACCCAATTTTTAACCGCTCAAATAATCAGGGAAACGTATACTTGTGGAAGAACTAAACAGCAATGCACGTCGTCCCAGGCGAAAGCATTTGCATTAACCACAGCGTATGAAAAAAAAATTACTCAGTCTTTCTTTCCTGATTTTATTTCTTGCCGTTTCCGGAATTGCTTCGGGGCAAAGTGTCGATTTGTCATCCGCTCCGGCAGCCAGTATTCATTTCACTTCGCCAGCCGAAGCATCGGGCATGTCGTTTGTGAACGAGTCGAATGTTGCTGCGGAGGCCTATTCGGAACAAGCAACGATAGATGGTGTTCCCTGCCGGAAAATTCCTGCCGGTAAGTTTTTATATGTCCGGGTTGACCGGTCTATCGTGCCAACGATGCAAAGAGAAGTGGTGGTTGCCATCACCTTTTACGATAATAGCGGGAATAATCTCTGGTTTAACTACAATTCGACCAATGGCGACTATAAAATTGCTGACTTTGCGAAATCCAAAAGCAACAAGTGGGTCACCACTTTTGTAAACATGACTGACGCCGCATTTTCAGGACGAATGAATAGTGGTGGCGATTTCAGGATGGGTTTCAATAACGAGGCAAATTACATCCGCGATATCAAAGTTTATCTCGGCTCCTTCGATCCGCTTTCACAGGCAATTCCGGAACGTCCGGTCAATCCGGCGAACGAATTTAAAGGAAAATCTTTTGCCGGCTACCAGATTTGGCATCGGGCAGGCAAATCGGCATCTGATTGGGTGCACTGGGCTTATGGTAAAGTTCCTGGCCCGGGCTTAGGCGTCAATATCAACATTGTCAGTTTCCCAGATTTATATGAATATCCTGACTCTGTCTTATATGCTACCAAGTTTGCTTCGCTTGGCGATGGCCGACCGACGAAGCTTTATAATTCTTCTGACAGCACAATTATTAACCGGCAAATGGGTTGGCTGAAAAATTGCGATTTCGATGGCGTTGCCATTCAACGCTTCGTGGGATCGATTGGTCGGTCGGTAACCATTACTGAAGAGTCTCACCTGACCAATGTGAAAAATGCGGCAGAAAGGACCGGTCGTTTATTTTACGTTTGTTACGACCTGAATGGCTCCGATGCAACCATCGTGCAGCGGATGCAGATGGACTGGGTGTATGAGATTGAACAGATCCGCTCGCTCCCTGGCTCGCCCAATTATGCTACTGTAAATGGCAAGCCGGTTGTAGAAATATGGGGAATTGGCTACGATGTTGGTGCCAATAAACAGCAATGTCTCGATATGATTCAGTTTTTGCACGATCGCGGCTGTTATGTCATTGGAGGTGTGCCGCGAGGATGGCGAACCGACGGAGGGTTCAATGCCGATTATGTCGACGTATACAAGGCGCTTGATGCGATTTCTCCATGGACGGTTGGCGTATACAATACTATGGATGGGGCCACTAACTATTACAACGGTACGATGAAGGGTGACAAAGCATATTGTGATCAAAATGGCATGGATTACCTTCCTGTTGTTTTTGCAGGGAGCGGAAACTGGCTTCGTGCCGATGGTTCATTTTCTGAAACCGATAGAAAAGGTGGAGGCCTGTTGTGGCGACAAATCACCAATGCAAAAAATTTGGGGCTTAACTCGGTATATTATGCCATGCTCGACGAATTCGAAGAAGGTACAAACCTGATTAAAGGCGCGGTTGATTATTTTGACATTCCGACAAACGAATATTTCGAAACCTGGGCTAAGGATGGATATTGGGTTTCGTCAGACTATTATCTGCGCCTTGCTTCAACAGCGGCGAAAGTGCTTCGGGGAGAACTGCCGCTGACCGCCGAAATCCCGGTTCCATATTCGCTCGGGCCTTTATATTATCGAAATAGTTTTGAAAGCCGTACAACGAAGTTTACTCAAAACGGAACTTCTGCCACGCGAACGATGAAAATTGACCCTTGTTTCCTGAATCCGCAAATCAAAGAGCTTTCAGGAGTGAGTGGTTCCGTAGTTAAAATTGTGAATGAAACGGATCGTTCGAAAACTGGCTTATATAGCGCAAAAATTAGCGGAACACCTGTCTCGGCCGATAAGTCGATTTTCAACTACAAAATTTCCGATACCAAAATTGAGATTACTGAAAACCTTCAGCTTTCTTTTTGGAAATATACTGAAGATGAGTTGGGCAAATACACAACGATCGATTTGCTTCTGAAATCAGGAAAGAAATTGAGCGAATTGCCGGATTATACTGACAACAATGGTATACAAATGACTGCTGCAAATCCCCGTGGAACAATTGGCAACTGGGAAGAATATACCTGCCAGATTGGGAAAGGGGAGCTTGTTGGAGACATTATTACCGGTATTTGTATTTCCTATAATCACCCATCATCGGGCAATGGAAGCTTTAACGCTTATTTTGATGACGTGATGATTCAGTACGGGGAAGGAAATGGTAGCCCGTCTTCAGTTAATATAACTTACCAAAACGCGACCCGGGTATTAACCAGTCGGGGGCAGATCAATATTCTCAATCTTGAGCGCGACTCATACATAGCAGTTTACAGTCTGAGCGGGCAATTGCTCTATCAAAAAAGTCACGCGGCAGGACAACAGGTTATTGCCATTCAATCCGGATTTTACATTGTTCGGATTTCAGGCATTGGGAGTGTTCAGTCACAAAAGGTAATAGTGCCTCTGGATTAATAAAAATCAAAGTTTACCCAAATCCGGTCGTTAATGAGTTGAATGTAAGTCTGGCAAAACCGTCGAAGGTTACAATTTATCCGGACAGAAATTGATGGAAATGTTCTCTGCCAAAAACAATGCAAAAATCAATGTTTCTCAGTTGTCAAAAGGTATTTATTTCGTTAAAGTTAACGATGGACAAAGTTTGAAATTTATCAAGTAATATTTAGTTAATTAGTAGTCTTTGGAAATTTAGTAGGAGGTGCATTTCCTCCTGCATTTTCAAGGTTTTTCATATTATTATGAGACAATCGTCTATTAAAATATACGGATTAGTTTCCCATTGTTTTTAGCATGTTATCCAAAACCGACTGATCCTTTCCCCAGTTTTTATCCGGGTAAGCGCCCATTACAAGCTTCAGTTCACCGCCGTTTACCAAATCCTGATGGGTAAACCAGGGACCGTTCAGCGGTTTGCCATTCAGGAAAGCTTCCTGAATATATTTGTTGGTATCACTGCAGTTTGGTGCAAGAATGCTGAAGTTTTTCCCGTTTTCGAGATGAATAACGATTTTAGAGAATACCGGGCTCCCGATGGTGTAAATGGGGAGACCTGGCGTAACCGGATAGAAACCCATGCTGGAGAAAACCACAAATGCCGACATGCCGCCACCGTCTTCATCACCGGGAATGCCGAAAATGTTGTCCATAAACCAGGTGTCGAGCAACATGCGTATCCGTTTTTGTGTTTTCCACGGCGAGTCGGTAAAATTGTATAAATACGGAATATGGAAGCTGGGCTCATTTCCCATGCTGAACTGTCCGACAATTCCTGAAAAATCAGGAAACTTCGACCACAATTCATATTTGCTCCGATTCAGGCTTTCCCTGAAAAGCTGGTCGAGACGACTTTCGAATTTGGCTTTTCCACCCATCAGGTCAACCAGTCCGTGAATATCCTGCTGAACCTGCCATAAATAAGTCCAGCCATTGTTTTCGTCGTAGTAGGCACGTCCGCCCATACCACCGTCCCAGGTCGGGTCAATGTCAATCCATTTGCCGCTGGCGTCTTTGGGCATAAAGAATGCTTTTTCGTTCCACCAAAGGTTTTTATAGTTTTTCGCTTTCGGGATGAATTTCTTATAATCATCTGTTTTACCAAGATCTTTGGCCATTTGGGCGAGTGCCCAGCTATCATAAGCGTCGCCCAGCGTCACAGCCACAGCCTGGCGGTTTTCAAACGGATGCACAGCAGCCACAGTTTCTTTTTCGTCGGGGTGAAGTGCAGGGAAATAGCCGTTGGCGCGATAAAAAGTATCGAGCGAACACGATGGCCCATTTTTCCACGGAAGCAAAGTTGCTTTTTCTGCATTTTTCTTCATGCCTTCATAAGCTTTTTCGGTGTCGAAACCTTTGATGCCTTTGCGGTAGTCGTCGAGCAACATCACAGTTGAATGGAAGCCATTCATGCAGGCGTGGTCGCCGAAAACCTGCGGAAATGTTGGCATCCAGCCCGATTGTTCGTACATGCGGAGGTACGAAGCAGCCATGTCGCCCTCTTTATCCGGATTCAGGATGCAACGCAACGGGTGATGCGCCAGGTAGGTATCCCAGGTCCAGTCGTCGGCATAAAAGTTTTGTGGGTCGGTATGAACCTGATGGTCATAACCACTGTAATATTTGCCATCTTCGGTGATATTCACCATGCGTTCGTACGAGCGGTATAATGCGGTATAAAATGCCCGGCGCTGCGCAGGAGTTCCGCCTTCTGTTTCAATGCGGTTCAGTTCCTTATCCCATGCTGCTTTGGCTAAGGCTTTGAGTTCCTCAAAATCCCATGCCGAAATTTCACTTTCCAGGTTTTTCTTTGCCTGTTCAATGCTAAGGTACGAAATGCCGTATTTGAATTCAATCGTCAAAGCACTGTTATTATCAATTTTCAGCCAGGTTCCCCGTTGGTTTGCTGTTACAACGGGCTTTAAATCGAGGGCTGCATTTTTATTGTCGGTAATACGCATTTGGGCAAAGGCATAGGCTTTCATGTCGTGAAAATATTCTACGCTTTCAAATGTTTTTCCGTCAGTTGTCTTCCACGAGTTTTTGCTGAGGTTTTTCAGCAGCAAATATTTCGAAGTTCCGTCGGGATAGGCAAACCTGAAGAAGCCAGCTTTATTGCCAGGCGTGAATTCTACTTTAACATCGAAGTCTTCGAGCCAGGTGAAATAATAGTGCGGTTGTGTTATTTCGAGTTGCGAATCCCAGGCCGAAATTGGGTCTTTTGAAAGATCGACATTCCCGGATGCAGGCATGATGCCGAAAACATTGTCGATGCGATGGGCTGCAACTGAAAGGGGGAAAAACTTGATTTGGTCGTCCAGGTGATCGGTGCGCTCGGGATACATCCTGACCATTTGGTTGGGTACCTGAACGGTCGGTCGGGTGGGAACCAGGAGCCAGCCAACATTTCCGACGCGGGGATCGACGTATTGCATATTTCCATCGGGCGCACTACTTGTTTGCCCCATGCCAATGGCAGGGAAAATCCATAGCAATCCTAAAACAAAGGTTTTTAATTTTTGCATCATGATGTAAAACTTTTTTAAATAAGATAATCGTTCCTGCAATGTTAGGCCACAACGATTATAAATTGGGTTAAATGCCGGGTTAATCCCGTGTTTATTTGGTTTTCTTTTCATTAATATCAGGTTTTACCCTTCTCCGGAGTTTGCATAATTCAATATATCCCAACAAGCGGAAATACCGCAGAAAATATATAATTTAACCGCACTATTTCTGAAAACTAACCACAGAAAGTTGATCCTAAGAATGAATAAAATAATCCTTTTTTTCACTCTCTTGTCCGTATTCGTTTTTATTCGAATGGATGCTGCATTTGGGACGGATGTTGCCGGAGGATTACGTTTTTATTCTCAGGACAAAGAGTTCACGAAAAGGACTTCCTTTACTTTGTTTGATGATTATAAGCAGGTTCCCGATTCATTTTCACTCGACTTCGATTTTAAAATTTACGACTCGGAACGATTTGGCTACATTTTTAGAATAATCGAAAAAGAAACGGCAAACAGCGAAACGCCCTTGTGCCATTTTCTATGTCATCCCGAAGCTGCACAAGGGCACAATACTTTGTTTTTTATACAGAACAACCAGAAATCGGGAAAAATTCTGGTTGTAAAAAACGAAAAGCGATGGATTCCTTTTCATTTGAAATTGAATTGCAGAAAAGGAGAAGCAACCATTTCGTGTAACGACAGTGTTTTTCATTTCCCGATTGACTTACCTAAAAAACCGGAATTAAATGTGACTTTCGGTTTAATTCTCCGGAACAATGCAGAGGTGGCGGCTTTTGATATCCGGAATGTGAGGTTCAGTGCGTCGCCAAAGCAAACCTACTACTGGCCGCTGAACGAAATATCGGGTGATGTTGCCCACGATATGCTGCAGGGAGAAGATTCGGAAGTGAAGAATCCAAGCTGGCTGGTTAAACAGCACTTTTTCTGGAATAAAATATATGAAGGCCCGGCCGACATGATGTGCGGCGTTGAATACGACCAGGCGCGGCAAAACATCATGCTTATAAACAAGGACTCGCTTGTCAGCTTCAATGTTCAGCAAAACACAGTGACATCATTAAAGTATAACGAAACGCGACCATTTGCGAAGGATCAGCATTTTTCAATTCTCAATCCGCTGACAAACGAATTGCTTTCGTACGATTTTCATTTTCTGCAAACAGAGGGACAAAAAGGCTATTCGGTTTACCAGCCGGAGAAGCGATCGTGGACCATTCCTGAAATGGGCTCGGCGCAGGAAGAGAATCACTTTCATCTCATGTTCTGGAACAATGATACCACGAAACTGATCAAGTTTGGCGGATATGCACATTACAAATTTTTCAACGATTTTAAGTCGTTCGATTTTGTAACCAACACATGGGAAGATGTTCGCCTGAAAGGAGATGTGATTTATCCCCGTTCGCATACGGCAATGGGCAAGGATCCGGAGAATCTGCTCTACTATTTATTTGGCGGCTTGGGAAACAAAGATGGAGAGCAGGTTTTGGGCGTTTCGAATTTTTACGATCTGTACAGCATCGATTTCAGGAAACGCGAAAGCACGAGAATATGGGAACTCAACGACGCGCCACTGTCATTCATCCCACGTTCACAAATGCTCGTCGATCCGTCGGATACTTCATGCTATATTCTTTGTAGTCAAAGCGACAAACAGGATGCCGCGCTTTGCTTGTATAAATTTTCGCTTGTTCGCCCGCATTACGAGATTGTTAGCGATAGCCTTCCGTCGAATTTCTATAACCTAGCCGGAAATGCTTTTCTTTTTCTGAACAGTAAAGCCAACGAGTTGTACTGTGTCATTCGGCAAACCTTTATCAATAAAACTGAATCACAGATTAGCATCTATAAGCTGAATTATCCGCCGGTGCGGTTGTCGTATCATGAGATGGAGACACACAGCCGATCGAAAGGATGGATTTTTACAGCAGTTTTCCTTGCTTTGATTGCAGGCTTTGGTATTTGGTATGTTAAGCTCAGAAGCTCCAAACCCAAAACTGTAGCCAGTGTTTCTTCTCGGCCGCAATTCAGGAAAGTGA
>JAEWME010000389.1 GCA_023393265.1 Bacteroidota bacterium
GTTCCAAGCTGTGCCAACTGAAGGCGAAGCGGAAGGGTGTTGAAATAATTTCCCATTTTTTTATGTTTTTAAAGTTATTTTCTTTTCAATCGCCAAAGGCTACACAAAACAACTGAATATTCGGCAAACCGCCGTGTAAAAATGAAGGTAATTTAGGTACTTTTCATGGATTGCTGTTTTTTTGTTGTCATGATTCGGGTAATAGGTGCTTTAAGACAGGTGATTATCGATTTTTGTGTTTTGGTATTTTTTTAATCACTGCTGAAGTGCCTGATTCCTGAACTGAAGTGGCGTAATACCCGTTTCTCTCCGGAAAAACCGGGTAAAATACGACTGATCTTCGAATGTCAGTTGCGTGGCAATTTCGCTCGCAGTCAGGTTGGTGTGTGCCAGTAGTCGCTTAATTTCCAGCAATTGTTTGGCTTTAATCAGTTGTGATGATGTTTTGCCAGTCAGCAATTTCACGGTTTGGGTGAGGTGATTGGCCGTTACGCCGATCATTTCTGCATATTCCGCAATTGCCAGGTTTCGGGTATGGTTTTCTTCAAGCAGATGCAAAAACTGTTTAACCATGATCAACCCTTTTCCTTTTTGGTTCAGGTGTTCATTCTCCTGATACCGCGATGCACAAGTCGTCAGAATCAGGTCGAGCAACGAGCGGAGCATCTCCATCCGGTAATTTCCTTCAGGTTTAGCTTCTGCAATACTTTGCCTGAAGAGCGTTTCCAGAAAGCTGACATCTGAATCCGAATTCAGTTGCAGGGGAGGGTTGTCCTGATGAATGGTGTAGAAAAACGGGAACTCAATGAGGCTGTTCTGGTTTCTTCGGTTCAGGAGATAAAAATCGGCCGTGAAAATAAAAATGTATCCTTCAATGTCGTGCGAAAGTTCCAGTTTGTGGGCCTGGCCTGGTGACATAAAAAATACGCAGGGCGGCTTAATTTCGTATTTGTTGCCGTCGATGACATGAAAGCCGGAGCCGCGTTGCAGGTAAAGCACTTCGAAAAAGTCGTGCCGGTGCGGGTATTTAACGGCGAAATGACGGTTGGCGTCGAACACTTCTACCTGAAATTGCTGGCTTTTGCGTTCAGGAGAACTGAAATTGTGCAGGCTGTAAACGGGTAGTTGTTCCGCAGATTTTGTAATCATTTACAATTTGTTTATTTACAATTTACTATTGATACCGGCCATCATAAGGCAGGTAAATAGTAAGAAACTGTTCAAAATTGGTTCGGTTTGATTTTTCGGAATACCCCAAACCCTGAAGGGAGCCCGAAAAATCAAAAAAACACCCTTTAGGGCTGGGGTAATTTTTTTGATTTTGGGCATCTTTTCAAATTTTAAACAGTTTCTAAATTGTAAATAGTGTAATCGGCAATTTTCTAGTCTATCTGTTCGAGCATGGAATCGCGCTCTTTCAGGAATTCCGAAAGTTTCTCAATGTTGCTCCTTGTAATGGCCACTCTTCCTGAACGGTTGAACTGGTAAACGCCAAACGGGTTCAGTTCTTCGAATAGCGCTTGTGTTTCTTCCGAATGCCCGGTTTTTTCGATAACCACATAGTCGCGGGTGATTTCGAGAATACGCGCTCCCGAATTGCGGATAATGATCTCAATCTGGTTCGATTCGAACAGCGATTCGGTTGAAACCTTGTAGATCGCTATTTCCTGATAAACCATTTCGTCGTTGGTGTTGGCAAAAGCTTTCAGCACATCAACCACTTTCTCAAGCTGCCCGACCACCTTTTGTACACGCTCGGCTGTTTCGTTGATCACAATGGTGAATTTAAATACACCGGCAATGGCAGATTGAGATACGGTGAGACTCTCAATATTGATTTTTCTGCGCGTAAAAATAATGGTGATGCGATTGAGCAACCCAATGTGGTTTTCCGAAAAAATGGTAATGATATATTCTTGTTTCATAACAATCGAATTTTTAAAATGAGACTTTAGCTTACGGTTCAAGGATTATGTCGGATACTGAAGCTCCTGTTGGAACCATCGGGAAAACATTGTCTTCTTTTTCGATGATTACTTCAAGTACATAAGGACCTTTGTGGTCGAGCATCTCCTGAACTGCATTCTCCAGTTGATCGCGGCTGGTTACTTTTTGTGCTGCGATACCATAAGCCTTTGCAATACCAACAAAATCGGGGTTTTTCATTTCGGTAAAAGAATACCTCCGCTCGAAGAATAATTGCTGCCATTGACGCACCATTCCAAGGAAATTGTTGTTCAGAACAATGATTTTCAGGTCAATTTCATACTGCGAAATGGTTCCTAACTCCTGAATGGTCATCTGGAAACCGCCGTCGCCCGAAACCGAAATGACGGTGCGCTCAGGTTTACCTATTTTGGCACCCAATGCAGCCGGAAGTCCGTAGCCCATTGTTCCAAGTCCTCCTGAAGTAACATTGCTGCGTGTTTGCTTAAATTTGAAGTAGCGCGAGCCAACCATCTGGTGCTGACCAACGTCGGTAACCAGTACCGCATTGTGGTCCGATTTTTCCGATGCCACGCGGATTACTTCACCCATCGTCAGTCCCGGCTTAGTGGGAAACAGGTCTTTCTGGATAACTTTTTCGAATTCAATTTTATCGCAGTCGTGGAATTCTTTCAGCCAGGCTTCGTGCGAGTTTGGATTCACATTGTCAATAAGCATCCGGAGCGATTTTTTGGCGTTGCCGATAACCGGAGCATCAGTTTTTACAATTTTGTCAATTTCTGCCGGATCAATTTCGAGGTGAACGATTTTTGCACCACGGGCGTAAGCAGCAACTTTCCCGGTTACCCGGTCGTCGAAACGCATCCCGATTGCGATGATTACATCGGCTTCGTTGGTTTTGATGTTTGGTCCGTAATTTCCGTGCATGCCCAGCATTCCCACGTTCAGCGGATGATCTGACGGTAGCGCCGATAGTCCAAGCAGCGTCCAGGCAGCCGGAATTCCTGTTTTTTCGATAAATTCCTTCAGCTCGTCTTCTGCATGAGCAATCATAACGCCATGTCCGAAAAGAACCAACGGCTTTTTGGCTTCGTTGATAATGTCTGCAGCAGCTTTCACCTGAAACGGATCAACAGGATATTCGGGCAGGTAGCTCCTGATTTTGGTACACTTTTTATATTCGAAATCGAACTGTGCAAATTGTGCGTCTTTGGCTATGTCGAGCAACACGGGGCCGGGGCGTCCGGTAGCAGCAATGTGGAAAGCTTTGGCTATCGCTTCCGGGATCTCGTCGGCATGGGTAACCTGGTAATTCCATTTGGTTACCGGCATGGTAATACCAACAACGTCCGATTCCTGAAAAGCATCGGTGCCAAGGAGTGGCGATGCAACCTGTCCGGTGATGCAAACCAGCGGTATCGAATCGATTTGAGCATCAGCCAAACCAGTGATCAGGTTGGTTGCGCCGGGTCCCGAAGTGGCGAAGCAAACGCCTGGTTTGCCAGTCACTTTGGCATAACCCTCGGCAGCATGAATAGCGCCTTGCTCGTGGCGGGTTAAATAGTGTGTAACTTGTTTGTCAAAATCATACAGCGCATCATAAATGGGCATAATCGCGCCGCCGGGATACCCGAAGATGGTGTCAACTCCTTCCTCGAGAAGGGATAAAATCACGGCTTCAGAGCCTGTTACTTTCTTCGTTGCCATATTTCAATTTTTATTTGTTTTTCAAACTATAAGTTCGGAATTCGGAGCGTCTAAAGTTCGGAGCTGTAAAACTCCAGGCACTTTAGCTCACTTAGGCACTTCCAATTTTTTTATTCAATAATCCTGATAGCGCCTCTGTCAGCCGACGAAACCATGCTGGCATAAGCCCTTAAGGCTTTGCTAACTACACGGTCGCGTCCAATCGGCATAAAAGCGTCTTTCCCTTTTGCCAGCTCGGCTTGTCGGCGTGCTTCCATCTCTTCATCGCTGATCAGCAAATTGATTGCGCGGTCAGGAATGCTGATTTCGATCAGATCTCCTTCGTTGATGAGGGCAATTTCGCCTCCGGCACCAGCTTCAGGAGAAATGTGCCCGATCGACAATCCGGATGTTCCTCCTGAAAAACGTCCGTCGGTAATTAACGCACAAGCTTTTCCGAGGTTCATTGATTTGATGTAGGAAGTTGGGTAAAGCATTTCCTGCATACCCGGACCACCTTTCGGTCCTTCGTAACGGATGACGACCACGTCGCCTGCCTGGACTTTGTCGCCAAGAATTCCGTTGCAGGCTTCTTCCTGCGAGTGGAATACCTTGGCAGTTCCTTTAAAGTGGTAAACAGAAGGGTCGACACCGGCTGTTTTTACAATGCAGCCGTTTCGGGCGATGTTGCCAAAAAGCACTGCAAGGCCGCCATCCTTACTATAAGCATGATCGACATCGCGGATACAACCGCCTTCACGGTCTTTATCAAGTTCTTCATAGTAAGCTTCCTGAGAACCCATCACAATGTTGCGCCTGCGGCCAGGTGCCGATTTATATTTCCGGAGCGCTTCTTCTGAAACAGAGCTGGACATGATGTCGAATTTTTCGATGGCTTCGGCCAGCGAGTATCCATCGATCCGTACGACGGAGGTGTCGAGCATGTTTTGTCGTGCAAGTTCTGCCAAAATACCCAGGATACCTCCGGCACGGTTCACGTCTTCGATGTGGTAGTATCCGTTTGGCGCAACTTTGCAAAGATTTGGGGTTACACGCGAAAGCGCATCAATGTCGGTCATGGTAAAATCAACTTCCCCTTCTGCGGCAATGGCCAGAATGTGCAAAACCGTATTGGTTGAGCCACCCATTGCAATGTCGAGTTTCATGGCATTCTGAAAAGCTGCGCGGGTAGCAATGTTTCGGGGCAGTACTTTGTCGTTTCCTTTCTGGTAATATTCTGTGGTCATCTCAACGATGCGTGAAGCAGCTTCTTCGAATAAGCGTTTCCGGTTGGCATGTGTTGCCACGATGGTCCCATTTCCGGGCAGGGCCAGTCCAAGCGCTTCAGCCAGACAGTTCATGGAGTTTGCCGTGAACATTCCGGAGCAGGAACCGCAGGTAGGGCAGGCATCGCGTTCGATTTTGGTGATGGTCTCGTCCGAAACATTCTGGTCGGCAGCCATGACCATGGCATCAATCAGGTCATATTTTTTGCCATCCACCACACCAGCTTCCATTGGCCCACCCGAAACAAAAATTACCGGGATGTTCAGGCGCATGGCAGCCATCATCATTCCGGGCGTGATTTTGTCGCAGTTCGAAATGCAAATCATGGCATCGGCGCGGTGTGCATTCACCATGTATTCAACGCTGTCGGCAATCACGTCACGAGAGGGAAGCGAGTATAGCATCCCATCGTGCCCCATGGCGATTCCGTCGTCGACAGCAATGGTGTTGAATTCCGCCGCGAAGCAGCCTTTTTCTTCGATAATACCTTTGATATACTGACCTATTTCGTGCAGGTGCACGTGGCCCGGTACGAATTGTGTGAATGAGTTGGCAATGGCAATCACCGGCTTCCCGAATTGCTCTTCTTTCATTCCATTGGCCCTCCATAAACTCCGGGCCCCAGCCATTCGCCGTCCTTCGGTTGTTGTGGCTGAACGTAATCGCTTTAACATACCTTTTTATCTGAAATTAGTTATAACCCTAAAAAAAAGCCTTTCTCATCTTAAGAGAAAGGCTTAAATCTTAACTTATGCACAATTGCTTACCAGCCTTCCTCTTTACGTTCTGAGAATGACGACGATAATGACGACTAGTAGAAAATATGCAGACATTTATTGAAACTTTAGTTTATTAAAAAAGCCATTCTTATTTTCAGAGAATGGCTTTTTGTATCTTTTCAATCACATTATACCATTCTCATTCAGCACGAAGGAGTACCACCACGCTGACGATAACCAATGATATAATGCTAATGTTTTTCATTTCAAATTCGCTTTACTGCG
The DNA here is from genome assembly GCA_023393265.1 of Bacteroidota bacterium. Taxonomy (GTDB): domain Bacteria; phylum Bacteroidota; class Bacteroidia; order Bacteroidales; family Prolixibacteraceae; genus Aquipluma. The sequence goes on from JAEWME010000389.1 coordinate 5,925, forward strand.
GACAAATGTAGAAATTAATTTGAACTTCCAAAATTAATTTGAAAGTAAAGTGATATTTTATTTTAGAAATTAAAAGCTGGAAGGTACTGTTTGAGTAATAAATAACTTTCTTACAGTTGTTTTGTGATAATTGATTTTTAAAATCATCAATTGGCTATATCCGCCCGATCATGAAGATGGTTGGGCGTTTTTGGATGTCGGGCTGGTGAGCTTTCCAGTAAGAAACAGGTTTTGCCCTGATGAATTCAGATTCGAGCGTGATGTCAGCAGCGATGCAAAGCATGGTTTGCGGATCACAGTTTTTCAGCAAATCGTCAAAAAGCTGCATGTTCCGGTACGGCGCTTCAATGAATATCTGGGTTTGACCTTCGGATTGCATTCTTCTCTCCAAAAATTTTATCTGTTGTGCTTTCTCCGGATTCTTCACCGGCAGATAACCGTTGAAGGCAAAGTTCTGTCCGCTCATTCCTGAAGCCATCAGCGCCAGCAGAATGGACGACGGGCCAACAAGCGGTATCACATGAATGTCTTTTGTGTGGGCCAGCTTAACCACATCGGCGCCCGGGTCGGCAACAGCCGGACAGCCAGCCTCCGAAATAATGCCAATGTCGAGCCCTTCTGAAATAGGTTCCAAAAAGCGATTTAGTTCTTTGCGGTCGGTGTGCTCGTTGAGTTCGAAAAAACGCAGATCGTCAATGACAATGGCCGGATTTACTTTTTTCAGGAAACGCCTTGCCGAGCGCAGGTTCTCGACGATAAAAACCGGAATGACCGATATAATTAACTTTAAATCAGGTGGTAAAACCCTTTCAATGGTCGTGTCGCCGAGCGTGGTCGGTATCAGGTAAAGCTTAGCCATGTGTGAAATTTGCTCAAAAATAGTCAAAAAAGAGGCGGGGACAGAGGCCAATCGTGTATTTTTGTGAATCAAAACGGTCGATTGTGAAACTCACATTTTTAGGAACAGGAACTTCTCAGGGGGTGCCGGTGGTGGCTTGCCAGTGTCCGGTATGTATATCGAATGACCCGAAAGACAAACGTTTGCGCTCGTCGGTAATGGTGGAGGCGGGTGGTCAGTGTATTGTGATTGACGCCGGACCTGATTTCAGGCAGCAGATGTTGCGGCAAAATGTACGGCACCTGAACGGGATTTTGCTCACCCACGAACATGTCGATCATATTTTTGGGCTTGATGATATTCGTGCGTTTAACTGGATACAGAAACAGCCAACCGATATTTATGCCGAAGAGCGCGTCCAAGTGGCTATCCGGAGGATTTTTGATTATGTTTTTGCCACTTACCGCTATCCGGGTATTCCGGAGATGCACCTTCACCTGATTGAAAACAAGCCATTCAGTATTGGTGGTTTGGATGTTTTGCCAATACGCGGATTGCATTATAAACTTCCGGTATTTGGCTTCAGGATAGGTAAAATTGCGTATGTAACGGATGTAAACAAGCTGGAGCCTGAAGAACGGGAGAAGCTTCGCGGGCTGGATGTTTTGGTGCTGAATGCCCTCCGGAAAGAGGAACATATTTCGCATTACAGTTTGCCGCAGGCTTTGCAGATAATTGCTGAGGTGAAACCGAAAAAAGCTTTCCTTACGCACCTTTCACATCAAATGGGTTTTCACGCTCAGGTTCAGAAAGAGCTTCCCGAAAATGTTTTTCTGGCTTACGACGGCCTCATCGTAGATATTTAAATGACTCAATACGCTATTTTTATGGTTATTTATTGTTATTAAAGCTTGAAAATCTTTTCAATCGGAACCACAGGCATCTCCTCAAAACCAACCATCGCGTTGATCAAGCCAACTTGCTGAAACGAGAAAATATCTTCTTCCCGGATAATTTGTTCTGAAATAATTCCCTGATCGATCAGGCCTTGCCGCCGTGTTCCGCGAAGAAGAGGTGTGGTTGGTGTCGCCCATTTTGTACCATCGAAAAATACCAGGTTTGCAGCAAAGGCGTCGGTAACGAAACCGTCTTTTACGATTATGATGTCGTCGCATTCGCCACGCATGGCAAACAATTGCTGCAGAATTTGCCGATCTGTATATTTCAGGTGGTAGTCGATGGTTTCGTGGCGGACGATATTCAGACTCTGGATACTCCTGATGTGGTATGGCTCAATTTCTGTCTTTTCAATTTCGGCTCGGTAAAGTATCCTGATTTTATAAAGCCCTGCTGAGAAATCAAAAGGAACATGAATTGCTTCGGAAAGAAGAATTTTTTTTGCCGCCGGGTACAGTTCTGCCATCGAACGGTTCATACGCGCCTGATGGTATTCCAGGTTCTCAGGAATGCCATCTTTCAGTCTGATTGATTCAAGCAATTGGTACATAAACTTTCTGTATTATTTCTTCATATTCGGCGCGGCAGTCGCTCAGAAACGTGATGCCGCCACCACTCCTGAAAACCATTTTCCCGTTTTTCAGATCAATGTACCTGATGAGGACACAACTGTCGAGGTTTTTCCCGTCGAAATAACCAAAAATTCCGGTATAATAACCGCGTTCGCACATTTCGGTTGACCGAATGATTTCCACCGTTTTCGGTTTTGGAGCACCACAAATAGAGCCAGCGGGCAACAATTTGACAATTATATCGCCGATATTAGATGCGTAATTATCGGGTAACTTTCCTGAGATTTTGGAACTCATCTGTAAAAGCTGGCCCTGGTTGGTTTCTATCTTGTCGATATACATCAATTTGTCAACACGCACCTCGTCGGCCACCATGCTTAGGTCGTTTCTGATCAGATCGACGATTGTGTGGTGCTCGGCCACTTCTTTTTCGTCGGCGAGCAGCAGTTGCGCAGCATTGGGAATACTTGCGTCAATCGTTCCTTTCATCGGATACGAAGAAATTAACCCGTCTTCGATCCGCACAAAAATTTCAGGAGAAAAACATACAAACTCGTCCTTCATCCAGATTTTATAGGGTGCCTGGCTCCGGTGAAAAATTTCTTCTGTGCTGAGGTTGGTATCTATCGAACTGGGCATCGTAAGGTTCAGCAAATAGGTGTCGCCAGCATGTATATGATCCTGAACTTTCCGGAAAGCTTCGGAATACTGACCAAAACTTACCGGGCTCACTTTCCACTCAACAGGTCGCTGCGCTGTTTGGAATTCACTGATGTTACTGGCTTCCGGAGTTTGCCAAAGCAGAATGTCCGTCGGCCCGGTTCCTAAAACAACAGGCTTCAGAAAATCGAAGTCGATCAGGAATACGAACGGCTTACCAGTTGCGCCCAGTTCGTTCATCATGCTAACGATTTGTTGTTTTTGTTGTTCCATACCGGCAGCAAAGATAGACAAACGAGAAATGCAACATCAGGGAAATGCAATTTTGCGTAGGTGGAATTTTAGTTTGAAAACTGTAAATTGCGGGCAAAATAGATTGAGAACGATCATGAGTATCGCCGAAAATATTGACCTGATTAAAAAAAGTTTACCTGAACGGGTTAAGCTGGTTGCGGTTTCTAAAACCAAGCCGGCAGAGATGCTGATGGAGGCCTACGACTGTGGTCAACGGCTGTTTGGTGAAAACAAGGTTCAGGAAATGGTGAGCAAATACGAGCTTTTGCCGAAGGATATCGAGTGGCATTTTATTGGCCATTTGCAGACCAATAAAATCAAATATATGGCTTCGTTTGTTTCCATGATTCACGCTGTAGATTCATTGAAATTGCTTAAATCTATTAATGCAGAAGCGGCAAAAGCTGGCCGGGTGATTCCGTGCCTGCTTCAGTTTCACATTGCAGAAGAAGAAACAAAATTTGGCCTTTCGTACGAAGAGGCAGCCGGATTGCTCGA
>JAEWME010000414.1 GCA_023393265.1 Bacteroidota bacterium
CCGGATGGTCGCCTACCAGATCTTTCACATCGCTCCTGCCCACATCACCTCTCCAGCCAACGCCATACGATGGATAATCGTGGTGACCAAACATGAACCCTTTTTCATGTATTTTCAGGAGATTGGCGTACAATGCCTTCGTTTCGACTGTTGCATTTTTATCGACAATCGACAATTCCGGAGATTCAGCTTTGAATAATTTTTTGGCAAAATCATGCAATTGTAATCGCCAGAACTGCCACTCGTGGCCAAAAGGCAACTCATGAAACTCCAACTCAATTCCTTTTTCTTTCAAATTCTTTATGAGCCCCAAATGTCCCAGATAACGCGGGTCTTTGGTTCCGCAGCTGATCCATAACAACTGAAGTTCTGTATTTATTTTCTGCGGATTTTCAATTACTCCCGGAAGATATTTATTGTAGTCGAAATTACCATCACTCAGTATTCCAGCACTAAACTGTCCGATCGCTGAAAACGTATCAAGGTTTCTCAAACCAATAACAAATGCCTGACCGCCTCCCATCGACAAACCAGCAATGGCGCGATTCATTTTTCCGGCAGCTATACGATACCTTTTTTCAATCAAGGGAATTACATCGCCTAACAATTCCTTTTCCAGTTGCGCCATTCCCTCAACAGTGCTCCCGCCTGCCCACGAACCGTCAGTCAAACCATTGGTCATTACAACAATCATAGGTTTGGCGTCGCCTGAAGCAATCAGGTTGTCCATAATAATAGCGGCACGTCCGTCATTCACCCAGCTACCTTCAAAATCGCCGCCGCCGTGGCGCAGGTACAAAACCGGAAGTTTGAGCTCAGGCTGCTCAAAATAAACAGCCGGAACATATACATACATTTTCCGAAAGCGATTTAATGGAGTGGACTTGTAATCAACCACATGAACATCGCCATGAGGAATATTTTGTAATTCATCAAAACGAGGCTTTCCGCCATGCACTTCAACCACGCTGCCATAAACCTGGGTTCCCGATTTCACATCAGGATTCACCATGTCAATCACTTTCAATCCGTCAACCAAATACGAGTATTGATAAACCCGAGGCTCCACTGGCCCAATGGTGATGCTCCAGGTACCGCTTTTATCTTTTTTCATCGGTTGGGCTTTTACATCCCATTCATCAAAAAGCAGCGATACTTTTTTAGCTTCCGGAGCCTTTAACCTGAAAGTAATTGATTGATCATCATTTACCACAGGTGAGAATTTTGGATCTACTGGCTTCCACCAACCCTGCGTACTAAAACCACTGCCTGTTTGTGCTTCTGAATAGAAACAGGAAAGAAGCACTCCAACCAAAACAATCAATATTATTTTTTTCATCTAATTTTCTGATTATTCATCCCATACAAAAGTGCCTACAGAACCAGGCAATAAGCCAAGTTTGGCAAACTTTCCCTTATATTGAATATTAATGCTGTTGTCGCTTTTTGTGTCATTCACAACAATCAGTACGATCTTTCCGTCAGGTGTTTTAAATACGACGTTGGGCAAAACCTGTGTATTTTCCACAATTCCAACACGGTAAACTCCCAACCGCTGCTCGTCCTCATACAAGTGTACCGATTGCTCTCCCCGATTGGTTGAAGCAATGCGTACCGACCCTGGCCGTACAAATTTAGAAGCATGCGCCACTGTATAATAAGCAACGTTTCGCCCCACCTTATCACCATCGATGGTGATAGCTCCCTGGCACATCGAACAACCACCATTGTCTGTATGCGGATCATTTAGTGAGTCGGCAGCCAGGTTCCACAAAATGACATTCCTGCTCCAATTTTGTGTAGCACCCAAAATCAGCCGCTTCACAGGCGATGCAATATTGATTTCAGCACTTCCAGGTCTCTCAGTAACCATTTGCTCGGTGAAATAAATATTTTTATCAGGCCGGGCTTTATGAACAGTGCTCAAAGCTTCCATATCGCCGGCATAATTATGGAAGCCAGCGCCATCAACATAGCAGGAGGCTTCCGGATCGCTGTATATCGCCAGCGGATAATCCGGCCGGTCGCAGTTATGATCAAAAACAATAATTTTGGTTTTCAGCCCTGCTGCTTCAAATGCCGGCCCCAGGTTATTTTTCACGAAAGCAGCTTGCTCAAAAGCATACCAGGACATACTTGGTGTATTACGCGAATTCATAGGCTCGTTCTGAACGGTAACCGCGTCAATCACAATTCCCTGTTTAGCCATTTCCTGAACGTATTTTACAAAATAGCGTGCATATACGTCATAACATTCTTCCTTCAATTTACCACCACGAACATCAAACTGAGTTTTCATCCAGGCAGGAGCAGACCAGGGGGAACCTAAGATTTTTATTTCCGGATTGATTTTCAGTATCTCTTTTAAAACGGGAACCACATCATTTAAATCCTGAGCAAGACTGAACTTCTTCAAATCAAAATCGGTTTTGCCTTCTTCTATGTCGTCGTAAGAAAAAACAAAGCTATTCAGGTCTGATGCGCCGATGCTGACACGCAAATAACTAATTCCAACATTATTTCCGCCAGTGCCAAACAGTTCATTCAAAATTTTTGCCCTTTCAGGTGCAGACATGTGAATTAAATGTTCTGCACTTCCACCGGTCAATGCAAAACCAAAACCGTCGATCGACTGGTATTCCTGTTGTTCGTCGACAACAATCGGCGTTACCCTGCTTTCGCTTTTATCGGTGAAATGAACAGGCGTTTCCTGTTTGGCAAACAGCGAGGAGCGATCGCCTGAGGTAATCCATGACTCAATTTGCCTGACTGTTTCTTTTTGTGCATGAAGCTGTAAAGAAGTCATCGTCAGAATAAAAACTACTGCAACTTTTATCGTTTGTTTCATCATAATCATATGTTTTTATAGGTTACGAAAGTACTTTTCTGGCGTCGCCATCCGGATTATTCTTCACCTCGCAGGTATCATTCAAAATCATGGTTTCGCCATTTTCTGAAGTAAACATGGGCCATGCCGGAAGCTGGCTGCTATTTGGATCTCCGGTACGCATAAAATGAATCAGGGCATCCGCCATTTTTGCTGAAAGTTTTCGGGGACGGGCACCTCCTCCACAATGTGTAATCATTAAATCGGTATTCAAGAACCAGAAACTGATATCAATGCAATGAAAAGCACGATGGCGGCCATCGAATAAAGGCGACTGCCAACCGAACCAGGCCATGTAAACCGGCGAACCTTGTTTCAGTTTATTACTGGCAGCATTCACAATTCCGCGCCTGTTCGAAACAATCATAGCCCAAATCTCTATTGGGCGCGCTTCCGGAAATTGTTTGGCATACGCATCAACAATTTCTTTCGATTTGTCTCCATACGAATTCTTGATTTTTTCAGTCACTTCAACAAGCGAAATATCCTCAAATTCAGGATTATCACGATCTGGATTCCACTCATGAAAAGTGGAACAAAAAATCATGGGAATATTGGGCAAACTTGCATCTTCCGGATTAAAATAATCGCCGACAGGAATATTGATTCCATCGGCAATCGGGCCAAATCCGCCACGTTTCATTTGCAGTCCCTCCTTTGCAAGTTTCGACGAAGCCCGGTTGGCAATGTCCATGTATTCTTTCCAGGGCATTTGCTGAAGTTGTTTCAGTTGATTCGAACTGAGTCCGGCTTCTTTCAAAATATAGTCGCCCAATTTTCGCGTATATTCCTGATTTTCACCCGAAACAGACTCTCCACTTAAGGCAATTCCTTTGTGCACAAGCCCTTTTGCAGCAGGCATGCTTGCTATATTGCAAACTTTTGATCCACCACCCGACTGTCCCATCACGGTAACATTAGCTGGATCGCCGCCAAAATTTTCAATATTTTCATTCACCCATCGTAAAGCAGCTACAATATCGAGCATGCCCACATTTCCTGAGTTGGCAAATTCTTCGCCACCAACCGACGAAAAATCAGAAAAACCGAGAGGCCCTAACCGATGGTTAATTGAGCAATAAACAATATCGCCATATCGCGAAATATTTTCACCGTCGTATCCATCCTGTTCAATACCATTTCCACGAGAGAAACCTCCGCCATGCAACCAAACCAGCACCGGACGTTTATTGCCATCAAGTGCGGGGGTCCAAATATTTAAACGTAGACAATCTTCACTGAGGACATCATAATTCCAGTGATCGACAAAAACGCCGTACGATTCGGGACTGCGGTCGTATATGTCCTGAGGAGCGGAATTTCCGTAAAAAACTACCGGTCTAATTTTTTCCCACGGCTGAGGAGGTTTGGGTGGCATAAACCGGTTTTCGCCCGATGTATCAGCCCCATACGGAATACCGCGAAAGACATGAATGCCACGCAAAACAAAACCTTTTACTTTTCCATAGGAAGTATTGGCTACTGCTATATTTTCACCAATAAAGATTTGCTGCCCGTCATCAGTTGATTCACCTGTTTTTTCGGAGCCAACAGCACAAGCTGTGAGCGGAAGCGCACTACCAAGCCCGTAAGCAGCAATACCAATACCTGCTTTGCCAAAAAAGTTTCTGCGATTAATAGTTGTCATTGGTTTAGAATTATTATTTGACTTAGTTGTATCGTTGAAAAAACAACTCTAAAGATTGACTATTTCCAACCCGGCATCTCGTCAAGTGTAATTACATTTTCTGCCTGATGGACACGCTGAATCAAATCTTCTTTATTCTGCTTAAACTCCAGCTCTGACCATCCCATAAAAAATGTCCATTCGGGTTGATCGAGAAGAACCTCTAAAGTTGGGATTACAGCGCATTCGCCAATGGCCATCGGCTTTCCAGCCGCAGCTTTTTTGATGATTTCATACTTTTCTTTGCTGAAACCCGATTTCTCATCGTAAACATCCAATGCCAGAACATCCCAGTAAGCATCTCCAGGATTGTATTCTAAAGCATCGCTGGCCAGTGTGCCAAAATCCTGAATATCCCAAATCCATATCAGGTTTTTAAGCCCCTTTTCGTTCGTCATATAATCATGTAGCATTCGAAAAAGCTTTGGTGTTCCATCCGGACCGGGCCTGCCAGCCCACCAGAATACGCCCTGATTCATTTCGTGCATGGGACGCCACAAAACTT
>JAEWME010000431.1 GCA_023393265.1 Bacteroidota bacterium
ACGAGATTCACACGCTGGTTGGGGCTGGTAAGAGTGATGGCGCGATGGATGCGGCCAACATTCTGAAACCGGCGCTGGCAAGAGGCGAACTCCGGGCCATTGGTGCAACAACACTGAACGAATACCAAAAATATTTTGAGAAAGACAAAGCGCTCGAACGCCGTTTCCAGATTGTTACTGTTGACGAACCTGATACGATGAGCGCCATATCAATCCTTCGTGGATTGAAGGAACGTTACGAGAATCACCATAAAGTGAGAATCAAAGACGAGGCAATCATTGCATCAGTTGAGTTGTCGCAGCGATACATTACCGATCGTTTTTTGCCCGATAAGGCAATCGACCTGATGGATGAGGCTGCCGCCCGTCTACGGCTTGAGATGGACTCTGTTCCGCAGGAACTGGACGAAATCGACCGGAAAATTATGCAGCTTGAAATTGAACGGGAAGCCATCAAGCGCGAAAAAGACGAGAAAAAACTCGCTGCCTTGAATGAAGAAATTGCCAACCTAAAACAGGAACAATCGAAATTCAGGGCTCAGTGGCAAAGCGAAAAAGAGCTGATAGATAACATTCAGCACGAAAAAGCTGAAATTGAGTCGCTGAAGTTGGAAGCCGATCAGGCAGAGCGTTCCGGAGATTTTGGCAAAGTTGCCGAAATCAGATACGGTAAAATCCGCGAGGCCGAGACTGAAATAGAACGGTTGAAAACAGAACTGGCAAAAAACAAGGATCAGCACCTGATAAAAGAAGAGGTTGATGCCGAGGATATTTCTGAAATTGTTTCGCGGTGGACTGGCATCCCGGTTGCACGAATGCTGCAAAGTGAACGCGAAAAATTGCTTCATCTCGAAGATGAACTGCACCGAAGGGTTGTAGGTCAGCACGAAGCCATCAGAGCGGTGGCCGATGCCGTGCGCCGTAGCCGTGCCGGACTTCAGGATGAAAAGCGACCAATTGGCTCATTCATTTTCCTTGGAACAACCGGTGTTGGTAAAACCGAGCTGGCCAAAGCGCTGGCCGAATTCCTGTTCGACGATGAAAATATGCTGACACGAATCGACATGTCGGAATATCAGGAGAAATTTTCGGTTACCCGTTTGATTGGTTCGCCTCCCGGATACGTGGGATACGACGAAGGCGGGCAGTTGACCGAGGCCGTCAGGCGGAAACCCTATTCGGTAGTATTGTTTGATGAAATTGAAAAGGCGCACCCCGATGTTTTCAATGTGCTGCTCCAGGTTTTGGACGATGGTCGGTTGACTGACAACAAAGGTCGTGTGGCCAATTTCAAAAATACGATCATCATCATGACATCGAATCTTGGTTCACACCTTATTCAGGAGCGGTTTGAAGGAATAAACGAACGAAACAGGGCCGAAGTGGAGGAAAAAACCCGCACCGAACTTTTCGATATGTTACGGAAAACAATCTCTCCTGAATTCCTGAACCGAATAGATGAAGTGATCATGTTCACACCGCTGAGTCGCAAAGATGTGCGCAACATCGTGAAAATGCAGTTCGAACTGATTGTGAAACGGATTCCGAACAACCAGTTCAGTATCGATATTTCCGAAGAAGCCATTGACTGGCTTGCTGCGGTAGGATACGATCCCTCGCATGGCGCAAGGCCTGTTAAGCGAATGCTGCAGCGCTACATTCTGAACGATTTGTCACGCGAGATTCTTTCCGGCAAAATGGAAGGGCGGCAAAAAGTGAAAATTGAAGTTGAAAACGACGAGATCGTTTTTAAATATGAATAACGGCATGGTTGTGTTTAAGAAGTGCATCGGGAAACTGATGCACTTTTTTTATGCCACCTAAGATATTCGCTTGTAATTTGAGTAAAATACGGAAGCTTTTTGCTTATTTCAGGGAGCAGAAAACCAACTTTGCCAAACCTGAAAAACATAAACTATGAAAAAACTTCTTTTGTTGCTCTCCGGATTTTTCCTTCTGCTTTCACCCGCTTTTGGTAAGATTTTTCCTGAAAAGCTCACCTGTGAATTTTTAGTCGATCCGCCAGTGGTTGATGTTGTCCGGCCTCGTTTATCCTGGGTTAATGTTGCCGGGAGCAATGAACGGGCTCAGCGGCAAACAGCCTGGCAAATAAGGGTTGCTTCTGCCAAAGAACTGCTGAAGGATGCTGATTTATGGGACAGCCGGAAAGTTGAGAGTGATCAGTCAACCCGGATCGTGTATGATGGAAAGCCGTTGGATTCCCGGGCTGAATGCTGGTGGCAGGTTCGGGTTTGGGATAAGAGCGGAAAGGTTTCGGGCTGGAGCAAGCCTGCTTTCTGGCGAATGGGATTATTGAACCCGAATGACTGGAAAGCCCATTGGATTGGGGCACCCTGGCAAGGAGAAGAACACCTGAAACGACCGGATTACCCGGGTCAGAAATTCGATGATTTTGGTACTGAGGCACCCATGTTAAGCAAATCGTTCAGAATTGAAAAAACAGTAAAAAAAGCGGTTGCCTTTGTTACCGGACTTGGCTATTTCGAGTTTTATGTGAACGGAAAGAAGGCCGGAGACGATGTTTTGGTTCCCAATATTACCAATTACGACAAACGTCCGGCACTGGGGAGCATGTCGATTCCTGTTCCTGACAATTTTAAGGAATATAAAGTCATGTACCTGGCTTATGATATCTCCGGGATGTTGATTAAAGGTGAAAATGCGATCGGTGCAATTTTGGGTAATGGTTTTTACAATCCACAGATGTTTTGGTGCGAAGGCTACGGAAGTCCGCGATTCATAGGTCAATTGCACATCACCTATTCTGATGGTACAGAAGAAACAATTGTGAGCGACACTTCCTGGAAAGCTGCGAAAAGTCCGCTCCTGAAGAACATGGTTTATTATGGCGAAACTTACGATGCACGACTCGAACAGGATGGCTGGTGTGAAGCTGGTTTTGATGATAAGAACTGGGAACAGGTTGCTGAACGAAAAGCGCCATTTGGGAGACTGACTGCCCAAACTTCGCCTGCTGACAAAGTGATGGAACAAATACATCCGCTAAAAATTGAAAAGCTTGGCAATGGTAACTGGCTGGTCGATTTTGGGAAAGAAATTTCAGGCTGGGTCCGGCTGGTCAGCGTGAAGGCACCTTCCGGACACCGGATCGACATTTCATTCAACAGCAATCTCTATTCGGGCGATAATACTTATTATTTCCGTGGCAATGGATTTGAAAACTATGCACCGCGTTTCAACTGGTTTGTTTTCAGTTCGGTTGAAATTAAAAAATGGTATGGCGAATTAAAACCTGAAAATATTGTTGCAGAAGCGGTGAATACAAATGTAACAGAGTCTGCAGTGTTCGAAACTTCTGATCCGCTGCTGAATCAGGTTAATGAAATCTGGAAAAGGAGCCAGAAAGACAACATGCACGGTGCCATTGCCAGTGATTGTCCGCATCGTGAGCGAAACGGATACACGGGAGACGGGCAGGTTTCGTGTACTACGGTAATGCACAATTTCGATGCAAAAGCATTTTACCAGAAATGGATCGCGGATATGCTGGGCGCTCAGGATAAGGAATCAGGTTATGTTCCGAATGGTGCTCCGTGGCAGCCGGGTTGTGGCGGAGGAGTTGCCTGGGGGGCTGCCATTTGCATCATGCCCTGGGAGTTTTACCTGCAATATGGTTCAAAAGATATGCTTGCCGACAATTATCAGGGGATGAAGGAATACATTGGCTTCATGCAACAGTGGCTCGATAAAGACGGCATCATGTTTATGCAGAAAAAAGGACTTGACGGCAATGTGCTTAAATGGTTTAACCTCGGAGAATGGGTTGCTCCGGGCGTTTTGCCTCCTGATGACATGGTGCATACGTTTTATTTTTGGTATTGTGCCGACATTGCATCCAAAACAGCAAATGCACTTGGCCATGCCGGTGATGCAGAGCATTATGCCCGGCTGGCAGAACAAGTCAGGGATGCATTTGGAAAGCGATTTTACAATCCCGATTCCGGAAGTTATGGTAAGGCTGGTGGAAATATTTTCGCACTGAAAATGGGTGTTCCGGCAGAGCAGCATGAGGCAGTTATTTCAGCGTTGCGGGCTGATATAAAAGCTGCCGGTGGTCACCTTGATACCGGCATTTTCGGAACCCGCTTTTTCTTCGAAGTGCTGGCCGAAAACGGCATGAATGATTTGGCTTATGAAGCAATGACAAAAACGGATGCCCCCGGATTTGGCCACTGGATTCAATTGGGATCGACCACCACGCGCGAGCAGTGGGACGAGGGTGGTTCACACAATCACCCAATGTTTGGCGGCGGTTTGGTGTGGCTTTACCGCAATTTAGCCGGAATGAAAACAGATATGGCCGAGCCTGGATATAGGCACATCATCTTTCGTCCGCAGCCTGCAGGCGACCTTACTTATGTGAAATATTTTAATGAGACCGTTTTTGGTAGGGCTGGAATTCTCTGGAAAAAGGAAAACAACCATTTTTTTGCTGAGGTAATCATTCCGGTTGGCTGCCGTGCAACCGTTTTGATACCGAAAATGGCAAATGGATGGATAACAGAGAGCGGCCGCCCTGTTGCGGTTTCCTCCGGCGAGCTAAATTCAGGAGATGAAACCGGCTATCTTCGTATTGAGGTAGAGAGTGGCCATTACAAATTTATTGCTGAGTAAAAAATGATTGGATTGTTTTAGTTTATGGTTGATTTGTTGACTTTTAAGTTGTTATGTTTGGCGAATTTTGCATACGATAAAGTAACGAGAAATCTGGACGCTGGAAAAAACACCGGGCAGGCATTCAAAAAGTTAGACCATTGAATGAATTTTTGACCTTCAACGTAAACGTTTGATTAATTGGTTTTAGTGGAGTGGCTTATTACCATCCATTGTTTATTACCCAATTACTTTTTGTCGGTGGGCCAGTCCCCATAAGTGAAGTTCTTCGAGCACTTTTTCAAGCGATTGGCCATGCTCTGTAATTGAATATTCAACAGTGGGTGGAAAGCTTTCGAATACTTCCCGCCTGATCAGTTGGTTCATCTCAAGATTCTTTAGCTCTTTGGAGAGCATTTTATCGGTTATGCCTTTTACTTCCCTCGATATTTGCTTAAATCGTTTGGGCCCGGAGGACAGTGAGACGAGAATTAGTAGTTTCCATTTTCCTTCCAGCGCTTCCAGCGCATCGCTGATGGAACGCATCGTTTTAGGGCAACTGCTGTTACTTAGCATTTTGTTTTATTTTGACTGTTACTTTCGTTTTGGATAGTGCTATCTGTTGGGATAGTACTATATTTTGGATAGCTAATCTAGTTATTTTCGAACTAAAAAAGAAAATGAAAGAGAAACAACACATTTCGAAACCGCTGAACATTACGCTGTGGACGGCACAAACTCTCATGTCTGCGCTCTTTCTGTGGGCATCGGCAATGAAACTCGGTCTGTCGGAAGAAACGTTGGCTCAAATGTGGCCGTGGACTGCCGGGAATCCGGAATTAGTAATTTTTACCGGTATATTGGATCTTCTGGCCGGGCTTGGACTGGTATTGCCGATGGCGTTGAACGTCGTGCCGCGACTTTCTTTTTGGGCTGTCTGGGGCGCCGCAGCGCTAATGATTGCGGCAGGTATATTTCACATTTCACGTGGCGAGGCCTCACAAACAGGGATAAATGGTGTCGTTTTTTTTCTCGCTGTTTTTGTGGGCTGGGGCAGAGGCAAAAAATAAAAGGAGTCGCGCTGAAGTGTGACTCCTTTGTTGCCTGTAATTCAGTCTTTATTTCCGGTCAATGAGAGTTTCTTCTAGCATCCGCCTTTTATCTTCGATGCTTTTGGAGCAACAGGCTGGCTCGAATTTTTCAGGGTTTCAACAAGTACATTCATATCAGTGGCTGCTTTTTTCCTGAAATAATAAACATCCATTTCTTTCTTTGTAGCGCTTGCTGCCGGTGCTTTCGGCTCGAAATAGAGTTTTTTAAAGCCATCAGCAGAGTTGTTTAAAATAAAATTATCTGCTTTCCCGATAAGGCTGGCCATAACGTACGCTTTTTCAGCATCCCGAATATTGTCGGCATAGAAGTAATTTGTTTTATGCCGTTGGTTCAGGATTTTGCGCCATTGCGATTCGTTCAGCTTTTCTGCCGGAATGTTGATGGCCAGCGGCAGGTGATAAGCGTTGAAAGCTTCCGCGCTACGGAGGTCAATCACATTGATTTGGTAGTTGTTGTTAACGATTTCGGAGGCCAGTTTGTCGGCAGACACCAGTGCGCCGCTAAAATCTTTACCTGCCATTTCCTTGTTAACCCGGGCTTCGAGGTGCTGATTCTTGTCGGGCGTAATGGCCATAATAATGAGCAGAACAAATGCACCTGCAATTGCGGATGAGTAGGTGATGACTTTCTTCTTTGGTAACTTGCTCTCGGTTCCGTTTACTTTGTTTTCTATCAGTCTCACCGCGTAAAAAGCGACAAATGCAATGGTTGCCAGCAGGAAAGCAAAAACGAGTCGCGACATACCCAGTTTATCATTTACCAGAACGGGTCCCCACGCTTCGGCGAGATATATCTTTTCGAAAAACGGATAGGCCTCAGCAAAAACCAGCACGCCCAGCGCCGATCCAAATACAAATGCTGCACCGTCGAGTTTACCTATGGCCGCGGCACAAACACTTGTTCCCGGACAGAAACCACCGATAACAAAGCCAAGCCCCATGATGGCGCCGCCAAGCAGGGCCGACCACAGAAATGTTGGGTTCACATAAATGAGATTGATATCGAGAATGCCAAAGTGAGATAGTAGCAAAACGCCGATCATAGCAGTTACACCTGCCGTAAAAAACACTTTCAGAACAGTGAAATCGTATCCGTAAAACAAGCCAACCAGTTTTTTCGTCGACGAAAATCCGGCCTGCTCTAGGATAAAGCCAAATCCAATTCCTGAAATCAGTGCGGCAACCAGGTTGAATTCATTTCCTATAATTGATGGTACTAGCGGTCCCATGTGTTATATATTTTTAATTTACAAATGATTATAGTGTTCCAAATCCGGTTTTATTTCAGCCAAAGTTTCCGGAAGAAATAAGCAAAGGCGTATCCCGAGCCAAATATGGCCAGCATGGTAATAATGCCGCCAAACGACATGACTGCCATTCCGCTCAACGCAGCGCCGCTGGTGCAGCCACGCCCAAGCTGTGCTCCAAGTCCAAACAGAGCTCCGCCAATGATGGCCGAAATGATTCGGGTGCGGTTTGTGATGCGAGGCCCGCGCTCCAGCTTAATGCCGACCCGGTTGGAGATCACTCCCGAGAAAAAAGCGCCGATAACAACTCCAATCACTTCAATTACCAGCCAGTCTTTAATGGGACCACCCGAATGTTCTTCTTCGTACGACTTGATGAAGGCCGTATTTTCGGCATGTTTCGGTGCAACTTCACTCACCGTTTTCATTACAACACTTTTTACTGCGCCACTGGCCCCCAGTCCGCGTCCGGTAACATAAATGGTTCCCAGCAATACGAGGCCAAGAAAAAATCCGGCCATATACGGATTCATATATTCGCGTGGTTTCATGTTATTTAGTTTGGTTGTTATTTTCAGTTTTTTCCTGATTTTCTTCTTCATCGAGTTCTTCGTAGCCGGTAATCATAGCTTTGATGTTCGAGGTTGGCGTTTTCCCTGTTGTTGTCATGTAAACATGCACTACCAGGAAAATCATCAGTAAAATAGCTCCGAGTGTATGCCAGAAGGCGATAGATGCCAGTGGGTAGTTTTCGCTTACGATCAGGTTGTTTTGATCGAAAGTCTTATAAAGCATGTAGAGAATTCCGGAGGTAATTGTAATGGGTACCAGCACAATTTTGAACATGAGATAAACGATTCGCTGAAGCGGGTTCAGTTTGCTTAGTTCTGTCTTTTCAGTAGGATGATCCTCTCCTTTAAAAATTCCGGAGACATAATACACCATCTGCTCTTTTAGCTTTTTGGTCGTTGGAATGTATTGGCGCCATTCGCCTGTTGTAAGATGCCAAAAGATAGCAAATGCGAGCAGGCCAAGCAATCCCCACGAAGCCGTGCGATGGAACATCACCGCTTTCTCGAATCCGAAAATGTTGTACGATCCGTGAACCTCGAAGCCGGTGATGGCTAGAAAAATAATGAGTGCAGCCTGGCTCCAGTGCCAGACACGTTCGAAGACCTTGTAAATATATACTTTGTGCATATTCTTATTTTTTTCTCAGAAATCAGCTTATTCCTGAGGTTTGTTTTCGTCGTAGTTGATGATTTGTTTTTCGTACTTGTTGGCCGATACTTTTGCAATGATGCGCACAGCGGCATGTCCAAATACGCCAAGCGAAGTCAGGATAAATGCCCAAAGTCCAAAGGTGTCGAGCGCCATGTTGCGGTCGCGGCCGGGCAGGTAGAAGTCAGTTAATTTAGCCAGACGTCCGTTATCGCGGGTATGACATTCCGCACAACTAACAGCTTGCTCTTTGGGCGAAACCATGTGGTTGATTGGCCAGTACATCACCGTTTCAATAAAACCATATTCACCACTGAAAGGCAAACCCGACTGTTTCATCCCGGCTTCGGCGGCTTCCTTCCAGTTAAAATCTTTCCAGAAAGCGCTGTCGCCTGCTGCTTCTCCAAATAGTTTTGGTTGAATCAACCGGTTATAAACCTTGTCGTAAATCTGGTCGCCTACGTGAATTTTCACCGGGATAATTT
The DNA here is from genome assembly GCA_023393265.1 of Bacteroidota bacterium. Lineage (GTDB taxonomy): Bacteria > Bacteroidota > Bacteroidia > Bacteroidales > Prolixibacteraceae > Aquipluma. The sequence goes on from JAEWME010000431.1 coordinate 8,701, forward strand.
TCGAGTTCTTGTCTGTGTATGACCCGTGAAGTGTGTTCATTTTCACCGGAACTGATTGAATGGTGTCGCCTAAAACGTATTGCTCTGCTGTTCCGTTGAACCAGATATAGTCGGGTTTTACATGGTTTGCCCATACAAATTTCCCTTTAATCGACATGTAGTTGTGGTTCCCAAGCGAGTCTTCTTCTTCGTATGGTTCGCCGTTTTTCAGTTTTCCTGCTTCCGACCACTTCCATGCCATTTTTGTCGAATTCACTTTGGCATACTCCGGAATGTGACAGGTTTGACAGGCAATTTTCGAACCGTGGCGGTTCAGTACATCGCTCAGGTGAGGTGTAGTAGTATGGCACTGTTCGCAGGTTACTCGGTTTGTATTGTCGGGCGAAACCGAATAAAGTTTTCCCAGGATCTGGTGATTGGTGGCGGTGTGGCAGACAACGCATTCCATATTCATCCCGTTGGTAGCCATGTGGACATCGATGTCGCGGCTACACGAAAG
>JAEWME010000440.1 GCA_023393265.1 Bacteroidota bacterium
CTGTACGGTTACTGGTGCCCCGATCTATGAAAGACGATGTGTTGCGAATTTCTTCGAACAATAATTTTAAGGCAAATGCCGAGCAAACCATTTATGTACTTGATTCAGGCAAAGTTGTTCAACGAAAAGTTCTTTTTGGCATGAAGGGAACGGACTACCAGGAAATCATTTCAGGATTGAATCAGGGAGAGAATGTAATTTTGACTGATTCACCATTTTCAGTGAAAACTAGTCGTAACGAAAAGAAGTAAGTGATGAAAGCGTTAAGAATATTCGGGATTGTATTAGTTATATTGGCTCATTGTGCCTCTTCTTTTGCTATGTTGGAACAAGATAGCACCCGTTATGCGCTTAACCTTGATGACGTAATTTCGCTTGCCATAGAACAGTCGCCTTCTGTAAAATATGCCGAGAACCAAAATGTAAATTACTACTGGCGCTGGCGGAATTTCAAAACAAAGTACCGCCCTCAATTGGTTTTGTCCGGCAATCTTCCTGATTATGTGAAGTCTACAGTTGGTGTTACTCAACCTGACGGAAGTCTCGAATTTAAGCAAGTTACCAACTTGTCTACTTCAGCTAAAATTTCGCTTAATCAGTCCATCCCAATCACCGGGACTTATATTTATGCCTCGACTTCTGCTTATCGGTTTCAAGACTATAATGCCGACGAGATTAGTTACTCCGGAAGTCCATTTACTTTTGGATTCTCACAGCCTGTATTTTCGATAAACTGGATGAAATGGCAGCAAAAAACGGAGCCGCTGGTGTACGACGAAGCTCAGAAAAATTTTGTTGAAACAATCGAAGAAATCTCACTCAACACCGTTTATCGTTATTTTCGGTATTTACTGGTGCAAACGAACTACAAACTGGCCGAAAGTAACCTTAAAAATAGCAATAACAACCTTAAAATTGCCCACACCAAAAAGGAACTTGGAAAAATATCAGATAATAATTATGCCCGAAATGAATTGGCTGTATTGAATGCTCAAAAAGCATTGAGTCGTGCCAGTATGGATATGAAGAATGCCGATTTCGAACTAAAATCTTACGTTGGTCTCCCTCAGGACGAAAATATTGAACTTCAGATTCCGCTAAATATCACACTTTTCGAGATCGATGCCATGAAAGCTTTGGAGCAAGCCAGGCAAAACCGGAAAGAAACTTCGCAGTACAAACGTCGTTTGCTAGAAGCCGACCGCGATCTGATTAACGCCAAGCGAAGTAATGGACTGAGCGCAACATTACAGGGGAGTTATGGTTTGTCGAAAAGTGCCGAAACAATGGAGGGCATTTACCAAAAGCCAGAAAGACAGCAAACCCTGAAACTCTCGCTAAGTATTCCGATTCTCGATTGGGGGCACTCCGCGTCAACTGTGAAATTAGCAGAGTCGCAGCGTGACCTCGTAATCTATGATGTTGAAAAAGACCGTGCTGATTTCGAGCGAAGTGTGGTGGTGCAGGTTGAACAGTTCAGCTTATTGAAAGACCAGTTGACGACAGCCCGTGAAGCCGACAAGGTTGCTGAGAATGGATACCAAATTGCCCTGAAGCAATTTCAGAACGGTGAAATCAGCATCACCGATTTAAATATTGCGCTTTCGGAACGTGAAGACGCAAAGCGCGACTATATCTATTCACTCCAGTCGTATTGGGAAGCTTTTTACAAATTGCGAATTCTCACACTCTACGATTTTGAGAAAAATCAAAAAATCGGCTATACTAATCCACTCTATTCAGATAACTAGACAAGTTTAGGCCTTTTCTCAGGCAGGTTAAGGCATAAATAATGCTGCCTGATTTTTTTTTGCATACGATGTCAACCCCTCCGATCTTGGCTTTTGGGAGCAATAAACATTAAATTTCCGGTCTTTCCCCTTTTTTGTTAATCGATTTGGATTTGGAGAAGCGTTAAAATGTATTATAAAGTATGAAAAAAAATTAACTTTCATTTTCAACTTTATTAAATTTTTTAGTAACATTGTCGTAGTTGTTCAGTTCGTTAACTTTGTTGTTCTTTAAAACAGATTGCTTATGCTTCATCTTGGTCATAATCAGCAGGAAGAAGTTTCTGTATCTGATTTTAATAAAATCAGGCAGAAACGTAAAATATTGAGTTTGCTTCATGCCAATGGATCGACTTCGGCTCCTGAATTGAGTAAATCATTAAAGATAAGTTTGCCGACAAGCATTGTGCTGTTAAATGACTTAATGGCTCATGGTTATATCAGGAATATTGGTGTAGGCGAATCTAGCGGTGGCCGTAAGCCAAATTTATATAGTCTTCCCGAAGATAAATTTTATGTGATTTCCTGCGACTTTGCCCGTTTTCATGCTTCTATGGTGATATGTGACAGTTCCAATAAGTTTGTTACGCCCATTGCACGGATTGAAACAAACATGGATGATCCACAATTGATCGATAAATTGTATGCTGAGGCTCAGGTATTGATGCGGACGCATAAGATTCCTGAAGAAAGCGTTTGCGGTTTGGGAATCGACATGCCTGGTCTTATTGATTCCAAAGTCGGATTAAACTATACGATAAAGAATAAAGAATTCCAAAACATTGGACCACGGCTGGAAAAGAAATTCAATAAGCTTGTTTATATAGACAATGATGCGCGAATGCATGCTTTTGGTGAGTTTAAATTCGGAGCAGCAAAAGATTACGATGATGCCATCATTATCCATTGGAGTTGGGGTTTGGGCCTCGGCATTTTTGTAAATGGTCAGCTATACAGCGGAAATAAAGGATTTGCCGGTGAATTTTCTCACATACCTATGGTGGAGAATGGCGATTTGTGTATTTGCGGGAAACGTGGTTGTCTGGAAACAATCGCCTCTTCTAATACAATTATGAAACGGGTGAAAGAAGGGTTTGCAAAACAGGCGATTTCACAGTTGATTAATGAATTTAAAGATCAGCCAGAGAAAGTTACTCCGGAAGAGGTGATAAAATTTGCCCGATTAGGAGACCAGTTTTGTGTTTCAATATTGAATGATATCGGCAAAGCAATGGGACATGGGTTGGCATATATTATCCAGCTACTCAATCCTGAAATTATTGTCCTGAGCGGACCATTATCGAAAGCTCGTCAGTATGTCCTTACATCTATTCAGCAATCGCTGAATAGACTATGTCTTGAGAAGATTTCAGGCAATACAAAAGTAATTATTTCGGATAAGGGTGATGAATCGGCCTTACTTGGGAATTCTGAAATGGTGCTTCAAAGATTTTTTTCGGAAATGAATTTTCCTTCGTAACCGTCAAATTACAAGTGATATGGTGTTTAACCAATTCCTATTTTCTAATTAAAACTTACAAGTATGCGAAAGGTTTTTTTGTTAATTGTTTTGTGCTTTGTACTTCTTGGCAGTGCAATGGCGCAGATATCGGTTTCCGGAACCGTCGTTTCTGAGTCGGATGGCTCCCCGATACCGGGAGTGACAGTTTCCGAGAAGGGAACAACAAACGGTGCATTAACGGATGTCGATGGAAAGTATGTCCTTAAAGTTTCCTCAGGAAACGCTACTGTGGTTTTCTCATTTGTGGGTATGAAACCAATTTCCGAGCCACTAAACGGCCGCACAACACTGAATGTAAAGATGGCCTCTGAGGATATTGGCATTCAGGAGGTTGTTGTTACAGCTTTAGGTATTAAAAAAGAAGCTAAAAAATTGGGTTACGCTGTTACTGAAGTGAAAGGAGAGAAACTGGCCGAATCCTCAACAATTAGTCCTGTAAATGCGCTTCAGGGAAGGTCCCCCGGTGTGGAAATTGCGCCGAGTGAAGGAGGTGTCTTCAGTGGTGCCAAAATTACCATTCGTGGTAATTCAACCCTGGGTTCCAACAATATGCCAATTTTTGTTGTGGATGGGGTAATAATAGACAACAACACATCAGGAGGTAGCCAATGGGGTGGTGTTGACTGGGGTAATGAGCTTAAGAACCTTAATGCTGATGAATTTGAATCGGTTTCAGTATTGAAAGGTGCTGCTGCCACTGCATTATACGGTTCTCGTGCACTGAATGGTGTGATTGTAATCACGACTAAAAAAGGTAAAGAGAGAAAAGACCTTGGTATTAAGGTTTCCCAGAGGTTCAACGTGAAGTCGGTATATGACGGTCCGGCTTTTCAGAATGTCTACGGAGAAGGAGCGCCTCCCGGATACGATACCCGATATCCGGATATATATGCTCCGCAAAAGTACTTTTTAACAAATTCTCAGGGCGAACCATATCTGGAAGGTGCTTCTGGTGATTGGTGGGTGCCGTTGAGTTTTGGACACAAGATGGACGGATCTAAAGTGCGTGATTACGAAAACAACTGGATTACCTATGACCCGCAACCGAACAATGCCATTGATGCATACCAGACCGGTTATCAGTCGAATACCAATATTACTTTAGATGGTGGAGGCGATAATTCAACATTCCTGATATCTCTTTCACATTTTGGTGAAACTGGTACCTTGCCCCGAAATAAAATGACCAGAGAGTCAATCTTTTCGAAAGTAACCAGAAATTTCAATAAGTATCTTTCTGCCGATCTTGGTTTGAGTTATACACGTTCGGCACCGCAAAATCCCCCTGGAAATATGATGCAAAACTTTATTTCAGGAAACTGGGCACGTAACTATAATACTGCATATTGGAGACCTCGTTATCAGGCTGCTCACGGTGGTATTCCTCAAACTCATCCTGATGGAACAATCGATCCGGGCGCAAGTATTCCGGGTGCTGATATTTGGTTCGACCTTTATGAAAACAGCTATAAACGTATTGAAGAATCATTAAGGCTAACCGGGAAACTGACATTGACTATTAATGATTGGTTTAATGCTGTTGGAGAAGGTTATATCAACAACTATTACATCCGGTCTGAAAACAAAGTACTGGGTAACGGATATCGTAATGCTGGTGGCAGCTACGAACTCGATCACTCAAGAAAAGAACAATATGACGGAAAAGTTTCTCTGAACTTTCATAAAAAGCTAAACGATTTTGACGGTTCGTTATCTGTAGTTGCCGAGCATTGGGAATCGGCTGACAGTTATACCAATGTTTGGACGAATGGCGGTTTAATTGTACCCGGTAATTATTCAATTGATAACAGTAAACAAGAGCCAGGTCAGAGTGCAGGTATAAACAATACCAGAATCTTGGAGTCTGCTATGTTCTATTCCGATCTTTCATGGAAAGACCAGTTATTCCTGAGTATTACCGGTCGTAACGACTGGTCATCGACACTTACTTATGCTGATGGATCAGGTACTTTTAGTTACTTTTATCCTTCGGTTAGCTTGTCGTGGCTGGTGAGCGAAAGTGTTAAATTACCAGAATTCATTGATTACGGTAAATTGAGACTTAGCTGGGCACATGTGGGTAACGACTACTCCGCCTATTTGATTAATCCCGGTTTTAGCCGCACTGGTACAGTAGCCAGTTATAACGGAGATCTTCCGCGCTATAGCTTTAAGAATGAGCAGATGCCTAACCTTGACATCAGACCGGAGGATAAAAAATCGATTGAGCTCGGCTTCGAAACTAAAATGTTCAAAAACCGAATTGGGATTGACTTCACTTATTATAAAGAAAACACCTATAACCAGATTTTGGCCATTCCAGAAAATTATTATACCGGTGTATCAAGCCGTTTGATTAATGCTGGTAATATTCAGAATAAGGGTGTTGAGATTGCATTAAATACGACTCCTATTAAATATCGCGATTTTAGTTGGTTCGTGAATATTAACTACGCGCGTAATAGAAATACAATTATCGATCTCGCTCCTGGTGTAACAGAGTATGCCCTATATGAAAGCTGGAATTATGGTAATACTCGTATTGGAACTATGGCTATCGTTGGTGGTCCATGGGGTGTTTTAATGTCTGATTCCAGTCCTGCATTATACGAAAACCCAAACAATCCAAATGACCCGCTCAATGGACAGAAGATGTTGACATGGAATGCCGGTCAGCGTGGTGCTTACTATACCAGAAGTTACGAAAAGAAAGTTGTGGGTAATATGAATCCCGATTTCACTGGTAGTGTTCTTACCGGATTCGATCTTAAAGGTTTTCATGTAGAAGCATTGTTTGATGTGAAAATTGGTGGCGATATTTCAACCTATTCAGGTCGTTATGGAACTGCTTATGGTTTGCTTGAATCAACTCTCGCTTATCGTGATAAAGAGCATGGTGGCTTTGAATGGAGCAGCAATTGGACTGGTAATTCATATGACGACGGTTATATTCCAGACGGTGTATTCGCTCCCGGAACAACTGTACAGATGAAGAACTCTGCCGGTCAGACGGTTACCAATAACGTTGGGGGAATGACTTATAAGGATGCTTACGAAAAGGGTCTTGTTGATCCAGTTCATGGTGCTTGGTGGCATTGGAAAAACAATAGTTGGGGTGGTGGTGTTATCAATGATGCTGTACTTCAGGAAAATTCATACATTGGTTTCCGTCAGCTCACTGTTAGCTATAAACTCCCTTCTTCTTTCTGCAAAAAAATCGGCTTCACATCTGCTGATGTTGCTCTTTTTGGTCGCGATCTCGGATTCATATACAAAACACTTGATGATAATCTGAACCCGTTCAGCGTCCGAAGCAATGAGGCTGGATCTGCTCACGAATGGCAACAATCTCCTTACACAAGAACATTGGGTATTAGTCTCAATTTGGCCTTGTAATAAGCTGTTTTGAAGTGTAAATATTTAAAATGATGAATATGAAAAAAAGCATATATAAGATACTGTCAGTATTTTTCATCGCCGTACTGCTGTTCGGTTGTACTGATCGGTTTGCCGAGGTTAACAAAAACCCGGGAGAAGTAACTGATCCGGATTTAACTCATTTGTTTACAAACGCATTGTATAATACTGCGGGAGATGAGTATCTTCAGTGGTTTTACAATAATAGTGTATATTTCTGGAGATTTACCCAGATGACTGTTGCTAATGGCGGAACTGGTTCGGATTTTAACAATGTGGCAGCTTTAGGTGGAATTCCACTTTATAAAGTGATGATTGACATGAAGGAAATTCGTAATCGGATTGATAACATGCCTGCCGAGTCTAAGGCTGTTTACCAGGCTTTTAGGGCTACAACTTTCATTCCTGTGATTGAACTTGGAATCAGAGAAACCGACTGGGAGGGAAGTATGGTATATTCAGAAGCCATCGATGCCAGATATGGCGGAAATGTAACTCCTAAATATGATACTCAGCAAGAACTGTTTAATCTTTGGTTGAAAGAACTGGACGACGCAATTACTGTTTTGACCAGTGCAGGAAGCGAGCAGGTTCAGATCGGAACTCAGGATTTTATGTATCTTGGAGACTGGGAGCTTTGGGCCAGGTATGCAAACAGTTTGAAACTCCGTATTGCTGCACGTTTGGAAAAAGCAGACAATACCAAAATGAAGGAAGTGCTTTCTTCAATTGTCAGCAAGAAGGATAAGAATGGTCAGTTATTGTTGATCACTGAACCGGAGCAACAAGCTATTTGGGCACCAGGTGCGAGTGAAATGGGTCCTGGCGGAACCAATTCATTATGGATCGAAAACTACGCACCTTCTAAGAATTATAGTAAATTTATGCGTAAAAATGAAGATCCACGCCTGAGGATATGCTTCAGAACAAACTCACTTGACGACGAGGCCATCGCTGCTTTGCAGGCAACAGCAGGCGTCACCCTCCCGAAATTTGCGACTTCTCCTGTAGATGAGCCTTGGGATCGACTGGTAGGTGGTCCGGTTGCTCCGGATAGTTCTGGTGTAACCGACTATTTTGGTGCTACGCTAATCGACTCGGAGGGAGTACATTATAGCCGATTGGCTTATGTAGATTATAATTTTATTAAACCAAAACAAGGCGATCGTGTTGGCGAATATATGAATATTGTTTTAGGAGCTCCGGAAGTTTGCCTTTATTTGGCCGAGTTTGTTGAGAAAGGGTATGTTTCTGGTATCGGTACCGCAAAAGACTGGTACGAAAAAGGTGTTACACTTTCTGTTGAGAATTATAACAATCGCGCTGCTAAGGCTCAGATTATTGACTATGCTACCCGTAAAGTAGCTGCTGGGGAAATCGAAACACTTCTTGCGAAAGATGATGTGAAATATATTTCCGGCGATTCTAAGAACATTGAAAAAATCATTTTGCAAGAAATGGTCAATTTATTTGATAATCCTTACCAATGTGTTTCTGTTGCTCGCCGTACCGGTTATCCAAAGAAAACCAGTTCTATTTGGGCTTGGGAGCCATACACCGTTTCGGGAGCTGAATTGAAATTACCGAGGAGATTCCCGGTTACAACTCCTACTATCGACAACAACAAAGCCAATTGGGAGGCTGCCGTTGCTGATCAGGGATTTACAGCAGATGATAACATGGGAAATGTGTTGAATGCTGAACGTGTTTGGTGGGATAAAACAGCTCCGGACTACGGACAGGGACAATAGTCGTGATTTTTTAATAACGAATTTTGATAGAAGCTGTCGGCAACGGCAGCTTCTTTTCATTTAAACTGGCTCGAAAATCAGGATAATTGGTATTCATCTTTTTTTTCACTAATATTTTTGATTATGAAGACTTGGTATTTATTTTTTCTGACTGTAGTTTTGCTTTTGAATCAGCATGTTGTATGGGCAAAAGCAAAAGCACAAAACGTTGAAGTTGCTTACCAGATAATTGTTAATGGAAAGCCAATTTCAGATGGCCCGACAATCAAGCTGATTTGTTCTCCTGTAGCGTCAAAGTCATGGACTGAGCGAACCTCAAAAAAGATGATTCCGGGAACTTCTACAGAAGCATCCTATATTGATTACACTGCGCAGAAAACCTGGCAGGTAGCTGGTTTCGACGACGGGTCTCATTTAAATACAGCTACTAATTTTTCGGAATATCCCAAGCTTGAACAAACCGGCGAAACGACAGTGATTCTAGGTTATAACTGTCAACATGTAAAAACATCTCTGCGATCTAATTCAATAGATATATGGTATACTACCGATTTGTCTGCGAAAGGCACGCCCTCAATGGGATATGGTATTCCAGATGGCTTGGTTTTACGAATTGTCAGGAACGGAAACTATGAGATTGTAGCTACGAAGCTCGATAAAAAAGACATCAGGCAAGGCGATAAAATATTCCCGGATGATTTGGGTGAAACGGTGGATTTGCCTCTGTACAGGTACCTTATAACGGAAAAGTTGATTACAACTGTAAATATATTTACCGATGAACAAATTAGCTTTGGAAACGAATTCAAAAATCCGGTGTCGGAGGAGTCAGGTACAGTTTTTAAATATTCGCACGGCACGGTTATCCTGAAAAAAGTAAAACTGCCTGCGATTACAGAAGGCACTCAGATTTACGCTGAGTTGTATCAGTTTTCAAATGGGGATGCTTATGACCGTACGGGTTCAGTATTTGTAATTCCGGAGGGAAAAGAAAGGTCTTTTCTTGATGGTTTAAAAAATGGCGTCGATTCACTTCCAGGTTTCTCTTCAGCCAATGGCAAAACATACCGTGGTGTTATTACAAGTCCCGATTTTGATCCGTTGGTAGAGCTGTTTCGTTTTTTTACGCCATTTGGCATTGGAAAATTTAACGAGCAGGTGAAAGTGTATGGACAGACATGGGAAGATTCTACTTATTACAAACAGGAAGTAACAGAATTGTCTCCATTGCTTCAGGGTGAACGTTGGATTGGTGTTTTTATTGGTAATTATGATAAGGGTGGTCACAAGGTTAGCCTTCGCTTAAAGTACTATCCGGGAAGTATGGAGATGGACGATAAAACTCTTAAGAAGATGTGGGTTCAGCCAGTCTTTAATACCTTAAATATTATGGAAATGTCAGGTCAGGAATACGGAACTATGTTTGAAGATGATTCACTGCGAGTTGACTTCATTGTTCCTGATGGTGTCAGGAATATTAAATTGAGGTACATTACAACCGGCCATGGCGGCTGGGATGGTGGTGATGAATATAATCAGAAACCTAATACTGTTTTGATAGATAATGAGGTGCAGTTTCGCTATACGCCTTGGAGATGCGACTGTGCAACCTACCGAAAATATAATCCTGCTTCAGGAAACTTCTGGAATGGTATTACTTCAAGTGATGGAAGTCGTTCTGGTTGGTGTCCGGGAACTATAACCAATCCTGTTTTTTATGAACTTCCAAATTTGGCGCCTGGAATGCATACTCTTAAAGTTGCAATACCGATTGGAAAAAGAGAAGGAAATAGTTTTAGTTCATGGAACGTTTCAGGAATATTAATTGGCGAATACAAAGATTAATTGAATGCTACAAAGCCTTGTAAAATAAGCGAGTTTAAGGTTGGTATTCATTTTGCCAATCCTTGTTATAAAATCAGAGCATAAACGCATTTTTTTGTGACCAGCCACTTTATGTGGCTGGTTTTCTTTTATATGTTGAGCGTTTATTTTGCTATTTAACAGATTCTATTTTGATTGATATTTATTTAATATTTGGCGTATTTCCGTAATAAATTGTTTCAATATTATTTATTTATATGATAAAATGATTCAGTTCGTATTTTTTTATTGTCTATTTGATAATTATTTGATTTATAGTGTGTCGTGTTGCGTTTTGTCTTGCGCTGTATTGTAGATTTTTGATTTCTTTTTGAATTTTATATAGATGTTTGTTAAAAAGTATAATAAAGTGCTAATTTTTTTAATGAAACAGAAACAACTTTGTAAATTATTTTACTAACTTTGGTCGGAAACGTTTGGATGGGTGAGGAAAATAGCGTGTTTTAATGGTATAATTTAGATGTGATACTATGGAGTCTGCCCTCGAAAATATTTCTGCAACTGATCAAAATAAGATAAAGCAGAAGAAGAGTATACTGGCGCTATTACATGCGTATCAGTATATTTCAGCGCCCGAATTAAGTAAGATTCTCAAGATAAGTCTCCCTACTTGTTTTATGCTTCTAAATGACCTCATGTCGCTTGGCCTGGTTGTAAATAATGGGGTGGGTGAATCAAAAGGGGGTCGAAAACCAAACCTGTATGGACTTCCTGAAAATCGTTTTTTTGTTATTTCCTGCGATTTTGATCATCATTCTGCCAGGATGGCAATTGTTGATGGTTTTAATCAAATTGCAACTACAATCGTTAATATTGATACTCAGATTGATGATCCGCTATTAATAGATAAACTTTTTGATGCTGCTCAAAACCTAATGTTATCAAACCAAATTTCTGAAGAGAGAATTATTGGGGTTGGCGTGGATATGCCTGGACTTATTGACTCGAAAACAGGAATCAACTATACGATAAAAGAAAAAAAGCGCCAGCATATTCGACGAGATTTGAAACAGCGCTTTAATAAACTGGTTTATGTTGATAATGATGCACGTATGCATGCGCACGGCGAATTCCATTTTGGTGCAGCAAAACCATACAAAGATGCCATTATTGTACATTGGAGCTGGGGAATTGGGGTTGGCATTTTTATCAACGGACAGCTTTATAGCGGTAATAATGGTTTTGCGGGAGAGCTTTCTCATATTACCATGGTGGATAACGGAGAGCTTTGCGTATGCGGAAAACGTGGTTGTTTAGAAACAGTGGCAACTTCTAATACTGTTATGAAGCGAATTCAAGCGGCTTTCTCTGATGGAGAGATGTCGTCTTTAGTCAATCATTTTAAAGGACATCCTGAAAAAGTTGCTCCCGAGGATGTAATCAATTTTGCCCGGATGGGCGACGAATTATGCATCTCAATACTGAATGAGGTGGGCAAAGCAATGGGCCGTGGACTTTCTTATAT